>CAYLVC010000030.1:0-5098 GCA_964387005.1 uncultured Dehalococcoidales bacterium
CGTTGACTATTCTAACAGTAAAGTCTTTCTCCTGCAAGGGTATTTTCCCTGCCGGCGGCAAAATTGCAGAATATCCACAGGGAATATTTCCTTATTCTATTATTTATAGTATCGGTCTAAACCCAAATTATTCCATCCAAAGATCTTATTATTACGGCATCTAAAAATGATGCATGATATTTATATTCAGGCTCAATACATGAAAATATGATTCCTATTTAATTGCCGGAATAATAGCCTGCTTGCTCTGCCTTTTTTCCCGGCATTCTGTACATCCTGCCGAATTTGTCAGGCATATAATTATATGATACAATTTTTTTAATCCACTGTGAGATAATCACCCCGTTAAAAAGAGCTAGTAATTCAGCAGGTAGAAGGACTAAGATGGCTAAATTGTGGCGTAAACCATTCGATGCGGAGATTAAGGCTACCAGACCTTCCAGTGTTGTGATTGACAGGGACAAGTGTAAAGGCTGCGGCTATTGCACCGAGTTCTGCCCCCGGGATGCCCTCGTCATGAGCCAGGAAATCAACTCCAAGGGATATACCCTGGCGGCAGTTGCTGATGAAACAAAATGCCTTGGCTGCGGGCTCTGCATCGTAATCTGTCCTGAATTCGCTATTAAGGTCTATGGCGTTAACGACGATAAATAAATTAAGGAATTTCCATGGCTGAAAAAGGTGTACTCTGCGGTGAATATTTTATGAATGGCGATACGGCCTGTGCCGAAGGCGCTATCAGTGCCGGTTGCCGCTTTTTCGCCGGTTATCCCATCACTCCCGCCACTGAAGTGGCTGAGAGAATGGCCAGCCGTCTTCCCGAAGTCGGAGGCACATTCATCCAGATGGAGGATGAACTGGGTTCGATGAATGCCATACTGGGAGCTTCCTGGGCTGGCGTAAAGTCGATGACCTCCACCTCCGGTCCGGGATTCAGTTTGATGATGGAGAACCTGGGTCTGGGCGTCATGCTGGAAACTCCCTGCGTGCTGGTTAATATCCAGCGGGCCGGGCCTTCCACCGGGTTGCCTACCATGGTAGCCCAATCCGATATTATGCAAGCACGCTGGGGATCACATGGTTCATATGAGATTATCGCCGTCGTTCCCAGCTCCATCCAGGAAATGTACGATTTGACCATTCACGCTTTTAATCTTTCTGAGAAATACCGCATTCCCGTACTGGTTATGGCTGATGAGGCCATCGGCCATATGAGTGAAAAGCTGGTCATTCCGGAAATCACCCCCGACCGAATATATAACCGCAAGAAACCAACTGTTCCTAAAGACCAGTACTGGCCTTATGTGGCGGATAAAGACCTGGTGCCGCCTATGGCTCTCGCTGGAGAGGGCTACCGCTTTCACACCACCGGTCTCACTCACGACGAACGGGGCTACCCCATCATGACTTCTGAAGTTCAGGAGCAGCTTATCAAACGGCTGGTGAATAAAATCCGTTTGAACAGGCAGGATATTATCATGCTGAGGGAATTCCAGACCGAGGACGCCGACATCGTTGTTTGCTCTTACGGCATCTCCGCCCGGATTTCCCGTCTAGCTATCGACCGTGCGCGTCAGGAAGGCATCAGGGCCGGCATGGTCCAGCTGCTGACGGTCTGGCCGTTCGCCGAAGAGCGTATCCGCCAGCTTGCCAAACAGGCCAGTGCATTTGTCGTACCGGAACTGAACATGGGTCAAATCGTACTTGAGGTTGAAAGGTGTGCTGGCGGAGTAAAGACCGTTTCTGTGCCCCATGCCGGCGGAACCGTACACCAACCGGAGGTTATTCTTCAGGCAATAAGGGAGGCGGCTAAATGACCACAACCTCACACCAAACAGAAACTGAAATAAATATAGAACAGTATTTACGTATGGACAGGATGCCGCATATCTTTTGCTCCGGCTGCGGGATCGGTACGGCTATCGGCGCCTATGTCAGGGGATTCTTGCAGGCAGGCATTGATCCCGACACAATTGCCTTTGTATCTGGCATCGGCTGCAGCGGAAGAGCCGCCGGATATGTCAGGCTGGATGGTTTTCATACCACCCACGGGCGCGCCCTGCCCTTTGCCACCGGGTTAAAACTGGCTAACCCCAAACTAAATGTTGTGGTCTTTTCCGGAGACGGAGACCTGGCTACTATCGGGGGTAACCACCTGATTCACGCCGCCCGACGCAACATCGACATCCTTTGCATCTGCATTAATAATTTCAACTACGGCATGACCGGAGGACAGATGGGCTGCACCACCCCCTGGAATGCCCTGACAACTACCTCACCCTACGGCAACTGTGAGACTCCAACCAATTTGCCCTACCTGCTGGCAGCCGCCGGTGCAACCTATATCGCCCGCTGGACCACCCTGCATCTGCGGGAACTGGAGAAAGCCATAACCGAAGCTCTCGGTAAGCATGGCTTCAGTTTCATCGAGGTTATTGCACCCTGCCCTACCGTGTACGGACGTATGAACAAACGTCCCCGTGGTTTGGATGAAATGTTCTATTATCAACAAAAAAGCATCGTCAAAAACGGCGCCGATCCTAAAGACGTGGGCATCAGCCTGGACAGTCCGGTTATTGTGGGGAAATTCCTGGACCAGCAATGCCCCACTTACTCAGAGAGCAGTCAGGGTATAATGGACAAGGCCAGGGAGAAGGGACGGCTCTAAGGGTAAACGGCAAGAAGGCCGTTAGCATAAATTTTAGTATTTAACAAACTATCTCTCCGGAGGTAAACCTTGGGCAGAAGGGAATTAAGAATAGCAGGTTTCGGCGGTCAGGGCGTTGTCCTGGCAGGTAACATCGTTGGCCAGGCAGCGACGGTATATGATAACCAATTCGCGGCTTTTACACAGAATTACGGACCGGAGGCTCGCGGAGGATCGTGCACAGCCGAAGTCGTGGCCGCAGAGGAACCTATCGGGTATCCTTACCTCACACAGCCTCAGATCGTGGTAATTCTTTCGCAGGATGCCTATCACAAGTATGGGAAAGACCTGCCTGACGAAACTTTGCTGATTATTGATCCCGACCTGGTAAAACCCGACCCTGAACAAAAACACGCGTATTTAACCGTTCCAGCCAACCGTATGGCCCGTGAACTTGGCCGCGTGGTCGTAGCCAATATTGTACTGCTTGGATTCCTGGCAGCCGTCAGCAGTTATGTCTCCGTTGACGCCCTTCGTAAATCGGTCCTGGCATCTGTACCGAAAGGAACAGGAGATTTCAACATGAAGGCCTTTGAACTCGGCTTCAGGTACGGACAGGAACAGGGAAAACGGAGCAATGACAACAATGTCTAAAGGTATTTCAATAATAGGATCGGGTGTCCGGGCGGCGCAGTGTGCACTTACCCTGGCTGAAATGGGAATAGATGTTTCCCTGATCACGCCAGCTCCTTCCCTGGAGCTGGCAAATGGAGCCAGTTCGGCTGAACCCACGCATGAACTTTTGCATGTCTGGCCCCTTCTTTTAAGAGCTGCAAGCCACCCCAGGGTAAAACTTTATACCAACTCGCATGTCCGGTCGGTAAGCGGTAAACCGGGGGATTTCACTCTTAAAGCTCAGCGTAATCCCCGCTACGTGAAAGAAGACCTGTGCACCGGCTGCGGAAAATGTGAAGAGGAATGTTCAGTCAAAGTCCAGACCAGGGTCAACGGGCGTAAGGTTTTGCATAGCGCCATCCATTCACCTGTACTGGGTGTTAAGTCCATTCCATCGGCTTACTACATTGAAAAAGAGGATGTTTCTCCCTGCCGGGCAGATTGTCCGCTGGGTATTAATGTCCAGGGTTATATTGCTTTGCTGGCCAAAGGCAAAATCGACAAAGCTCAGGCCTTGATTAACGAAGTTGCCCCCATGTCCGGCATTCTCGGCAGATTATGTACTCATCCCTGCGAAATGCACTGCTCAAGGCAGAAAGTGGACAGCCCCGTCAATATACAGTCGCTGCATCGCTACGTTGCGGATCATGCTACCAATGGCATAGTGTATCCGAATAAGGTCCACAGCGGACTGCATAAAGAAAAAATAGCCATTATTGGTTCCGGCCCTTCCGGACTTACGGCAGCTTGGGAACTGGCCAGACGGGGTTATAAACCATCCATATTCGAATCGCATGCCGTTGTAGGCGGTATGCTGGCAACCGGCATTCCGCGCTTCCGCCTGCCGCATGAAATACGTGAAAAGGAAGTTGAGGCTATCAAAAACCTGGGTATAGATATCAAGACCGGGGTTACAGTAGGCCGTGACGTAACTTATTCCGATCTGCTTGACCGGGGATACAAAGCCTTTTTCCTGGCAATCGGCGCACAGCAGAATAACAGGCTTAATATCCCGGGTGAAGACCTGAACGGCGTATTGGACTGCATATCTCTCCTTTTCAGCCTGAATATGAAGGTAGGCGCTTCCGTCGGAGACAGCGTTGTGGTTATCGGCGGCGGTAACAGTGCGGTAGATTCAGCCCGCTCTGCCAGGAGGGCCAGTAAAGGAGAGGTGAGAATTCTCTGCGTAACCGAGGCCATGACTGCCGTTAAGGAAGATGTTGATGAAGCTGTTCGAGAGGGGATCCCGATTGACTATAACGTATCGGTCGTTGAGATCCTGGGTGACGGCGTTAACGCTACCGGTGTACGCTGTCAGAAAGTGAAAAACGTGACCTTTGATGAAGAAGGTAAGATTCATTTGGACTATGTACCCGGTTCCGAGTTTGTTCTAAAAGCTGACCATGTAGTGGTAGCCATTGGGCAGCGACCGAATTCCTCCGTTCTGAACATTAAAAATCTCTCCATCGGACGCAATGAAACCATCAAGGTCGATCCATTGACCCTTCAAACCGATATCCCCGGTATTTTTGCCGGAGGAGACGCAGTAACCGGGTCTAATAATGTTGTTAAAGCCATGGCGGCCGGTTTAAAAGCAGCCGATTCTATCGACAGGTATTTACGGGGCCACGACCTTAAGAAAGGACGGACCCTTGAGGTCCCCACACCGGTCGAAGTCGATATCGAAGATAGAAAAGTCTCACCGGATAAAAGGGTAAATATGCCATCCCTGACCATGGCAAAACGCAAGGCCAACTACGAAGAGACCAACCTGGG
>CAYLVC010000030.1:5198-15876 GCA_964387005.1 uncultured Dehalococcoidales bacterium
AGCTCTGGCAATATGCCGGGAGAACTTGCCCGGTCCTCAGCAATTGCTCTTTCTGCCGCTATTGAACTCAAGAATTGTCTCAGGGAAAAACCACTTGTTCCGCAAGTGCTGCCAGGCAAATTTTCTTTGCGGTTAGGTCTTGTAGATACCCCCGCCGTTGATAACACTGTGGTGTTTTTGTGCCGGTGTGGAGACGGAATCAGCTCGATACTGGATTTTCCCAGGATAATGGACGAGATAAACGAAATGAACGGAGTCCTCAGCGTCCAGACTCTGCCCCAGTCCTGTACGCTTGAAGGTGCGGAAATAATAAGGGAATATGTTGAGCAGCATAACATTAAACATGTTGTCCTGGCAGCCTGCCGCTGCTGCAACCTGGAACAGATCTGCTTCAGCTGTACCGACAGGCGCGTTATGTGCCAGCATAATTTGTCGGTTGAACTACCGGAAAACGTTAATATCGAATTTGTTAATATCAGAGAACAATGCGCCTGGATTCACCGGGATGACCCTGAAGGTGCAACAAACAAAGCCCTGGAGCTTATTTCCACGGGAGTAGTCAGAGCCCAGAGGGTTACACCGGCTGAGTACACTTCGCGTGAGGTACTTAACAGCGTAATTATTTTCAGTACGGGACTTCCCGGACTCGCTGCCGCTTCCAGTCTGGCAGTCCAGGGTTACCCCCTGTCGGTCGTTTTTGATCTTGAGGTTTTACGCTCTAATTCTACCGCCCACCTGGACACCATCAATCGTCTGTTGATGGACCTTAACAGGCAGGATATAACGATACTCGGCTGGCCCGATAAACTGAAACTAAATGGCATCCCCGGCAAATACCAGGCCGTTTTGCAGGACGGTTCAGGTACCAAAAGTATCGAAGCCGGATCCGTCATCCTGGATATAGCCGATGCACGGAAGGAAATCCTGGACCTGCTGGCAGACAGTAACCTGATAAGCCGCGTGCTGGCACGCCAGCACCATTTCTCGCGGGTATCCAGCCTTGATTCCACCATCATACATTCGTTTACGGTTCGTGAGACCGCCGGCATATTCAACGTGATCCCGGTCGGAGACCCCGAGAAAGAAGACCTGGTCAAACTGGGAGAGGCCGCAGCTGCGCGAGCCTCCATTTACCTGAGACAGGAATCTTTGATGCCCCGTTCCAGCTCAGTGGTAATCCGTGAAAAGCTATGCCGTGGATGCGGAGATTGCGTTAAGCTGTGTCCTTATATCGAACTGAAAACTTCGGCAGCAGGCAACTGTTATGCCTGGGTTGATCCTGCCCTGTGTTTCGGTTGCGGAGCCTGCATCTCGGTCTGCCCGACTGGGGCCATCACACAGCCTCTGCAAAGTGAAGTTGGTATTATCGCAGCCCTCGAAGCTCTGGTGAAAAACGTGAATAATGTGAGTGAAGTCAGATGAGCAACCCTGCTACCATCGTCGTTTTTACCTGCAACTGGGACGGTTTGAGCTGTATAGAGACCGCTGCGCAAAAAAGACTTACTTTCCCTTCCACGGTAAAAATAGTCAGAGTCAGCTGCCTTTCCCGTGTGCATACCGGCCTTATGCTGAAAGCCCTGGAGATAGGAGCCGATGGAGTAATGCTGTTGGGCTGCGACACGCATAATTGCCATTTCGGTATTGAAGAATCGCTGGTCGATGAGAATTTTCAGAAAGCGCAGGATTGTATGAAGCTGTTAGGGTTAAACAAAGAACAGCTTATCATGGTAAGACTCCAGCATGCAGATGCCGCCGGTTTTGTAGAACGAGTTAACGATTTTGCCAGGCAATTCGTCGATTTAACGTCAATAAGTTAACATAATATATGTTATCCCTGAATATATTTTAAGGATGTATTTGAGTTGTTTAACCTGGAACCAGAGATAAAGAAGACCGGAGTCAGGCTTTGTCTTGATTGTGGTAAATGTACTGTTGTATGTCCTGTCTCCCAGTTTAATCCGGATTTCAATCCGCGTCTGATCATTCAAAAACGTTTGAACGGCAAGCCGGGCGACTCGGGCGATGAGACTATCTGGTCATGCCTTTATTGCCAGATGTGCATGGAGCGCTGCAATTACCGGGTGAATTTTCCGGAATTCATTAAAGATTTGCGTATTGAAGCCGTTAAACAGGGTGTACAGGTCCAGTGCAGTCACGGCGGTGCCCTTCAGTCAGTCATGCACATGATGTCCCGTCCGGATATCAAGCAGGAACGCATCGACTGGCTGCCAGAGGATATTGTCCTGACCGAGCAATCAGATACCAGGTTTTTTGTCGGCTGTGCTCCCTATTTTGATGTTATTTTTAAAGATCTCGGCGTTAAAACCCTGGACGGTGTGATTGGGGCTCTTCGTTTGCTCAATAAAGCAGAAATTCCTTTTAACCTGCTGGTTAATGAACGCTGCTGCGGAAGAGACCTGCTTCTTCAAGGCGACAGAGAAGGTTTTCTGGCTCTTGCCAGAGCCAATATCGATGAGTTCACCCGTCATGGCGTCAAAAAAATCATTACTTATTGCCCTGAATGTTATGCCTGCCTTAAAGAAGAGTATCCAGGAGTTCAGGACGACCTTGATATCCAGGTGGTAAACCTTTCGGAAATCCTGGCCCCCCTGATCAAGGACAAAAAGCTCGTACCGGGCAGTTTAAGCAAACAGATTACTTATCATGATCCGTGTACACTGGGACGGGGCTTCAGGCTTTTTGAACAACCCCGGCAGCTACTGGCCGCTATGCCGGGTGTAAAACTGGTGGAAATGGAATACAACCGCGAGACGTCTTTATGCTGCGGAGCCAATCCCTGGGCATACTGTAACTCGGTAAACCGCCAGGTACAGGGTAAGAAGCTGGAACAGGCCAAAGCCACCGGGGCAGAAATTCTGGTAACAGCCTGCCCTAAATGTCAGATTCATCTAAAATGCGCTCAAAAGAGTGAAGATTGCCAGGTTGCCCAGATAGAAATCCAGGATCTAGCCAGCCTGGTAGCCGGGTCACTGGACAGGAGGTAAGCCAATTGGTTGATGAGGGAATCAGAATCGGCGTGTTTGTCTGTGATTGCGGACTGAATATTGCCGGATCGGTGGATACTGAAGAAGTAAGAAAGTTCGCTGAGACGCTCCCGGGTGTGGTTGTCGCAGTAAGAAATAGGTACACCTGTTCGGACCCCGGTCAGCAGGAAGTTAAAAAAACAATTATTGAACATAAAATCAACCGGGTGGTGGTAGCTTCCTGTACCCCGCGCCTGCATGAGCCCACCTTCCGCGCCTGTATCGCTGAAGCCGGACTGAATCCGTACTTACTGGAAATGGGCAGTCTGCGTGAACATTGCAGCTGGGTTCATCTCCATGACCGTGCGACCGCCACAGCTAAAGCCAAAGACATCGTCAAAATCTCAGTCGCCAGGGCATCCTTGCTTCAACCGCAGGAAGAGATGGAAATTCCTATTAAAGACGCAGCTCTGGTCATTGGCGGCGGAGTGGCCGGCATTCAGGCGGCATTAGACCTGGCAGATGGTGGTCATCAGGTCTATCTGGTGGAAGAACAGGCTTCAATCGGCGGTATCATGGCCGCCCTGGATAAGACCTTCCCGACCATGGACTGTTCCATCTGCGTGCTCGGCCCTAAAATGATGGATGTCGGGCGGCATCCACTCATCAAACTCCTGGCTTACAGCACCGTTGAGCAAGTTTCGGGATATGTGGGGAATTTTAAAGTTAAAATAAAACGCAAAGCTCGCTATGTTGACGAGGAACTGTGTACTGCCTGCGGAAAATGCGCAGATGTCTGTCCGGTTACATCACCCGATGAATTTCAACAGGGGTTTTCCACCCGCAAGGGTATCCATATACCCTTTGCACAGGCAGTCCCGTCAGCCTTTTTAATAGACATGAACAGCTGCCTGGGTAACAATCCGATCGCCTGCGTTAAATGCGTCGAAGCCTGTGATAAGCATTGTATTGACCTGAATGCCAAAGATACTTACGTCGACCTGGAAGTAGGCACCATCATCGTAGCTACAGGAATGGGTGTTTACGATCCCACCCGGTTAACCGAATACGGTTATGGTCAATTTGAAAATATAATAACCACCATGGAGTTCGAGAGACTGATTTGTGGCGGTGGCCCGACCGACGGTCATTTCGTCCGGCCCTCCGACCGAACAATCCCAAAACGCATCGGTTTCATTCAGTGCGTCGGGTCACGCACGGACAACAGGGGTAATCCATACTGTTCCAATGTGTGCTGTATGAATACCGTCAAAGATAGCCTCCTGTTGCTGGAACATCACCCCGATACCGAGATCTTTGTCTTCTATATGGATATGAGGGCCTTCGGTAAAGGTTTCGAGGACCTGTTAAGGCGTTCCAGAGAATCAGGAGTACATTATGTACGCGGGCTCCCGGGTGAAATCATCCAGGACCCTGTTACAAAAAATGTCACCGTTAAAGTTGAGAATACGACCGTTTCACGTTTGGAAGAATATATGCTGGATATGGTGGTATTATCCGTTGGGCTTGAACCCAGGTCTGATTTAAAACAGCTCGCAACTACCTTAAACCTCTCTCAGACATCAGACGGCTTCCTCATGGAAGCTCATCCCAAACTGAGACCGGTTGATGCCCCCACTCCGGGTATTTTTTATGCCGGTTCGGTTGAAGCGCCCAAGGATATCAAGGATAGTGTAACCCAGGCGGGAGCTGCGGCCGCAAGAAGCTCGATATTGCTGAATGCACGAAAGATCAAGGGCGAAGCCATTAAAGCCCAGGTAATTCAGGATAAATGCGTTTCCTGCGGGGCCTGCGCCAAAGTCTGTCCCTATGGAGCCATCAAGGTGGATGTCAAAGCCAAAACCGGCGCCCAGATTACAGCCGCCGCCTGCGCCGGCTGCGGCACCTGCGCGGCTGAGTGCCGCTTTGGGGCAATAACCATGCAGCATTACACCGATGCCCAGATCAATGCTCAAATCGATGCTGCTTTGTCCGAAGCCCCCGAAAACAAAATCGTCAGTTTCCTGTGCAACTGGTGCAGTTATGCCGGAGGAGATCTGGCCGGAACATCCCGTATGCAGTATCCACCCAATAACCGTTTTATCCGTACCATGTGCAGCGGTCGTATTTCAGAGGACTTTGTTTTGTCAGCCTTTGAAAAAGGCGCACCTATCGTACTGGTATCCGGCTGCCATATAAATGATTGTCATTATATCAGCGCCAACCACCAGACTAAAAAACGGGTTGAACGTCTTTGGGAACGTCTGAAAAAGTTGGGTATTCGCCCCGAACGTCTTCAGCTGGAATGGATCAGCGCAGCCGAAGGAGCCCGTTTTGCTGAAATCATGCGCGACCTGGAAGAAAAGCGGAAAAAGGTCACTAAAGAAGAAATAGAACATACTCGCAAGGTGCTGGCCGAAGAAAGAGCTGCCAAAAAAACATCCGCGGCTGACGATCCGGCTGCAATTTAAAATAAATAATCTCTTTCTAAGTAATTTGCCGTGGTGCCGAAGCGCCACCTGCGAACTATGAAGATATTTACCTATCTTCCCATTTTCCTCTCCCCATCGTGGGAGAGGGCCTGACCTTTGGTCAGGTTAAAGGTGAGGGGGGACTATTTTCGTAAGAGTTAAAAGCCTATGCCAAGTAGAGAAGATGAGTTTTATTCCAGGGGCAGTTCTGAGCGAGGGCAGCCCCTTTGTCCGTTCTGCGGTTCAACCAGCGTTTATCCCATCAAGGATAAATTCCTGTTCTTTTTTAACCGCATAACAGCCTGGTCATGTGCTAATGAAAAATGCCGTATGTACCGCCGCAGATTCCCCAACCCCAGCTGGGGTTCAGGGGCAAGACGGTAATCGGTCAAGAAGGTGTTATACAATATGCCTAACCGGCTGCTGGTAACTGTACTCATTACGGTAGCGGTGGTTATCATCGCCTCTGCCGTTTATCTTGCCCTCAATTTCTCAACCCTAACCTGGTCCCAGGGAATAGTGCTGATATCCATCGCCGTTGCGGTGCTCCTGATTTGCATGGCAACAATCATACTCTTCATCAAAAATACCATCAACAGGAAATAAACCTCCTGGGGACATAACCCTCATTGGGCCTGATTCCTCCTTTTTACCAACCAGGGCAGTATCATACAGGTAGAGAGTACACCAATTAATTAAGACGTGTACTAGCGACCCTCGTGGTCGCCCAAGTGACCATATCTGTACTGGCCGGGGTTATTGGTATTCCACAGCATCGTAAGTACTTATTTCCTCTGGTGGGTAAAGCATGGGGAAATGAGCAGCTGTATATACCCTGCACCTGGAAGCCTGACGACTTTAGAGAGGCGGTTGTCTGAGGTGCCAGTCGGTCGCCTGCTGATAAGCGCAGGCAATTTTGAAAAGCATTTCTTCTGCAAAGGGTTTCCCTATTATCTGCATTCCGATAGGCAGCCCCTGTGCAAAACCAGCCGGAATAGAGATGGCGGGGATACCGGCGATATTAATGGGCAGTGTGCAAATGTCACTCAGATACATCTGGACGGGGTCATCCACCCTCTCCCCTATACGAAAGGGAAGAGTAGGAGAGGTCGGGGTCAGCAGGGCATCATATTTTTCAAAAGCCTGATTGAATTCCCGCCTGATCAGGGTGCGCACCTTTTGAGCTTTAAGATAGTAGGCATCATAGTAGCCGGCAGAAAGGGCATATGTTCCCAGCATGATGCGTCTCTTGACCTCCGGCCCAAATCCGTACTGGCGGGTCTTTTCCATGGCATCCCACATATTTGCGCCGCTGGCAAAAGAAAACCCGTATTTTACGCCGTCGTAACGGGCCAGGTTGGCCGAAGCTTCCGATGGAGCAATAATGTAATATACAGCCAGAGCATAGGGAGTGCTGGGTAATGATATTCCCCAGGTAATCGATGCTCCCAGACCTTCGATGACTTTGATCGCTGTATCAATAGCCGACTTCACTTCAGCCTGCATCCCTTCAACGAAGTACTCCTGAGGAATGCCTATGCGCAGACCTTTCAGGTCTGACTTCAGATTGCGGCTATAATCCGGGACTTCCACCGGCACGGAAGTTGAATCACGTTTATCATGGCCTGAGATACAATTCATCACCAGCGCGCTGTCGATTACATCTCCGGTAATCGGGCCGATCTGGTCCAGTGAACTGGCAAAGGCTACCAGTCCATAGCGGCTGACACGTCCGTAAGTCGGTTTCAAACCGGTGACACTGCAAAAACCTGCTGGCTGCCGTATGCTGCCTCCCGTATCTGAACCCAGGGCATACACAGCTTCACCAGCCGCCACAGCTGCCGCTGACCCTCCGCTGCTTCCGCCGGGTACACGTTCGATATCCCAGGGATTATGGGTAGTAAAAAAAGCCGAGTTTTCAGTAGACGAGCCCATCGCAAACTCATCCAGGTTGGCTTTGCCCACCATGACCATACCACTACTATTCAACTTTTCGATCACAGTGGCATTATAAGGTGGTATAAAATTTTCCAGCATTTTGGAAGAACACGTGGTTTTAATACCCAGCGTACACATGTTATCCTTAATAATTGCCGGAATACCCGTTAAAATACCGGCCTGGCCTTTTTGAAACAGCTCATCGGCTTTTTGGGCCTGCCGGAGAGCTTCCTCTTCAGTAACGCTGACCAGTGCCCTTACCCTGGGTTCAACCTTCTTGATGCGGTCAAGATATGAGCGGGTTAATTCAAGTGAAGAGATCTTTCTGGAACTCAATAACTGATGGGCTTCATGGATGGTAAGACGGTTGTGTGTAGTCAATTTATCCTCTTCATTATTGCTGGTTAGTCATCCAGGACGATTTTCACTTTAAAGAAGTCGCCTTCCCTTTGCGGGGCATTGGAAAGAACTTCCTCAGGAGACAGCGAAGGGCTTATCTCGTCTGCCATAATTACATTGTGCAGTGCGACAGACTGAGCAGTGGGTGGAACTCCCTCGGTATCTACTCTCTGTAAAGCTTCAAAATTTTCCAGGATATTTGAAAGCTGCTCACGCATTTTTTCAACATCTGCTTCTGTAACCCCTACTTTTGCCAGCGCCGCAATATGTAATACTTCTTCCCGGCTCAGTTTCATAATCTACCTCTTTCGCTTTCCAGCCAATTATAGCATTCATACTCAGGCAGGCGCAACCGAAAATGCTTTCCGAGCAGGCTATGTTGGCTTTCATCTGCTGGTAGTATTTTCTATCTTTTCTTTCCTGTTATAATTACTATTAGGGCCTATGAATGTACCTCGCCTGATAATCGCCATTATCTCCAACATTTTCTGGGAAGCTTTGATAGCGGCCGCCGCTGTCTGGCTGTTGCCTTTGCTTGGTGTAAAAATCCCTGCATGGGTCATTGTTTTGATAATGGTGGCTTTCGCTATATATGCCTTCTTTATGTACCGCGTAGGCAGCCGTATATTGAAAAAGAAGATCCTGCCCGGGTCTACTGATATGATAGGAGTAAAAGGCATTGTTGCCAAACGGCTGGACCCTTCGGGCTATGTATCTGTCGAAGGTGAGCTCTGGGAAGCCAAAACTGAAAGCGGTGCTGTTGAGCCCGGAACCAGTGTGGTCGTAATCGGCCAATCAGGCTTAACTCTTATAGTTAAAGCTGTAAAGTAGTAGTCCGTTCATTGCGGAAACTGGTATGATACATGAAAACCACACCGGGACAGCATGTGTACCTGTCAATACATGAATACATGCCGGCTTTACAAACACTTTAACCGGCGGCTGATTCCCGTCTTAAATGCAAAACATACGCGGCTGTCAGGGTTATCATTCCGGTCGAAACAAGCACCACACCGGCTATCTGCACCGGGGAAAGAGCGTCATTTATCATGACCGGTATCCAGACCTGCAACTCAGGTATCAAATTCTGTGGATATATTTGCGGCAATACCACGTTTTGTAACACCAACGACAGCACTAATGCCAGTATGCCGTCCAGCACCAGTACCGCACCGAAAACCAGCAATATTAAATTAAACCTGCGTAAAAGAAGCATCAGCAAAAAGAAAAGGACTATTACTATTCCCATAGACCACCGGAAAACCGCCTTGATCAGTACGACACCGTCCCTTATGCGGTCGAAAACCAGTATTATATCATCACCCAGGTCGGTCCCCGTTATTTCCATTTGAGAAGGCAACATATCCAGGACACCCTGTCTGACCTCGGAGATTACTTTTTCCTGTTCGGATTTGGGAAGTTCCATAAAACCGGCGGGCGGCGACTGCAAATACATTTTTTCCAGGTTATCCAGCACCCTTGTTCTGAAAATATCCAGATCCAGCGTGAGTGTAAATTCTCGGGTATTACCCAGCCAGTAGTCATAAGAGGAGTAAATAACCTTGTTTAACTGTTGTCTGATCCAGGGTTCAAGATCTTTTATGCTGAGGTTAACAGCTGCCGAAAGAGTCTCATCCAGGGGTATCTGATCGGACAGGAGTTTTCCGGCGGCGACGCAAATATCCAGTTTATTGAATTCATCCGCCATGAAATGCGGCTTCAGGAGGGTAGTTTCCAGGGTAAGCGCAAAAATAAAGACCAGCAAGATAAAACAGAGCAGAGAAGCCAAAAGTCCCAGGCACAGACCTTTAATAAAACTCATTTTATTCAGCAATTTTCGTCCGGTCTGTAACCGTATACCGGCATTTGACGTCCATCCACAAATACAGCCCTTCCTTCAATTTCCACTCTTCCGCGGGCAATGAGGTCATGTACGGCAAATGGGTATACTTTCCAGTCGCCCTGCACTTTTAAAGCATCCTGCAAACGGCTGCATAGAGAAGACATGATGGTCTGCATCCCGGCAGGAGCCCTGGTCTTGAACTCATCAAATGAGCTGGTTTTTTCATTATGGATATACTCTTTCAGCCGGTCCAGATCAGCAGTGAGCCCTGGCTGCCCTGATTCTTCAGCTGCTGCCAGGGAATCGCGAATATCAACCGGAGCGGATTGAGCCAGAATAGGCCCATTATCCTCGCTTTTATCAGCGATAAAAAGGGTTGACCGTAAAAAGCTGTCACCGGCAATAATCGCCCTGGCAGCCGGCACCCAGTGTAGCCCTACATACCCAAGGGTGGTATCTCCGGGATGAACATTCAAAATTCTGGGGAAGTACCTGTCTATAGTCCAGTCCGTAAACCACAGATCGAAACCGGCCAGGCAGATCAGATCGGGCTGTTTGCCCAGCCTTTTTTCAATCAAAGCAGCTACATCCTGCTCGTAACTTACCCTTTCAGCACAATTCCTGGGTACCTTTCCGGGACCATACTTTTCCCTGGCTCCTTTTAAGTAAGGAATATGGCTTAACTCAAGCACTTCGTGCTTGTTCTTCCGTGCAATTTCTATTCCCGCACAGCCGGGACGGTTGGTGAAGACCAGATAGTCATGTCCCGGGTCCCGTGCGGCGATCTCACGGTAGTTGGTGCCTGACCCGGAAATAAAGCAAACGATGCACATGCTTTTACCCGATTTTTGCGGATCGAAGATATGCCTTTTCATAAGTAAATCATACCATTACAGATAATATTTGGAAATATATTACTTTTTTCAGTTTGTTTACACTCCGGCGGTATATTATAATGGCTTAATGAGCAAAAAGATAAAACTGGACCTTCATACTCATCCCGTTCTGGCTTTAAAAGAAGAGATGGGGATCAGAGGTATCAG
>CAYLVC010000031.1:0-15684 GCA_964387005.1 uncultured Dehalococcoidales bacterium
GAAATGGCCCCAAGGAGAGCTAACAGCCCATCGCCAAAAATCCAGCGGTTCTCTTTCGGATCGTCTGGGTACCACATACATAAATCTCCGGAAGGATATCTATGCTTTGATTCAGATGGTCCATCCACCGTCACACTTGGATAAGTTGGAGTTTCCTTTCGAAATATTATCTGCACATAGCGATCTTCATAATGTGGCACATGGATTGTTACTCTGTATCTCCTGCCAGCATTCTCGCCCGATAGAATGGTTGTACCTATTAGTTTGGGAAAATATTGATTTACCCCCCTTTCAAAATACAGTCGAGAGAAATCTTCGCCGTACCATGGACCGCCTGATCGTTTACCCGGGTTCAATACTGTTCACCTCCAAACGACCGGGTAGTTTTAAGCGGGATACCGTTTGAAGCCACTAAAGAAATCCCTCCGGGAGCAAGTTTGATAGCTGAGTTTCCTTGTCTAAGGGCTCGGGCAAACGCGGCCTTAGATGAACTTCCGGAAGAGGGCTTCACGTAAACCCAAAAAAGATTAGCCAGAATATCCCGGACTCCATTACCATTGTCGCCGCTTTGTTTGAGTGCATCTTCCATAGTATCCGCTGCTTGATCGAGCCGACCGACTACCACATCTCGGTCTACGAGAGTTTTGATGGGTCTTGAAACACCTGCTGGATCGGGAGTCTGGCGTTTTGCCAGGTCTTTCGACGCGTAAGTGAAGAATGATGCCAGTCCTTCGTCAATTCCTGCCTCATCCTGAACCGCTGCGTAGGCAAGTGCCTCAATATTAAAACTACATAAACCAGGCTGTGAGTATTGCTTATTCCAAGCTTTGGCGAGTCTAATTACTTTTGCCCTCATGCGACGCAGTCCAGCCGGCTCTGCCGTTAATATTTGGGTGTGATATTCAGGGTCGGACGCATTCCAAGTTTCGCGTTCGAGATTAGGAATCCATAATGCTCCGCCTGCTCGGGTTAGTGCCACTATCAAATCTACACTCGGATCGGAACCACCCGGTAATGGTTCATTAAATGTCACTTTGATGGCTCGCTTGGTTAGGCGAAAGGAAATATCGGGGTGCCTTCCTTTTAGTCCTTCACGTAAAAAAGTCCGAACGTCCTCAACGATATCATTTGGCGGGCCTCCTTTACCATCTGGCCCCAAGTCAGGATAAGTACGCCGGTCGAGTACTACACCGCAGTCAGCATCTGTATCCTCATTAGCCGTACGATGCGCAATGGAACCTGCCATATATGTTCTTAAGGCTCCGACATATTGCCCGGTAATTGACCTCACTTCGTCTCTTCGGTTACGCACAGTTTTAAGTATTTCATCACTTGGTGCGATTTGTTTTTGAATATCAACGAGAATTTCATCAACACAACCAATGTTCATCTTCGCCTCCATAAAATATTTTTCATCGTAATCCACCATTACGTTCCCAAGATATTGCATATTCACGCGTGGTTTTTCTTCCGATCTGCCTTATTTGCGCTCCAGGATAATTCGACTGATGTTCTTGTTCTCTGCGCTTCAAATTGTTTGTGATGCCCAGATGGATGACTCTTTTTCCGTCTTTTAAGTGGTATTTGCAAGTATCCCGCATTCCCGATTTCTCCTTATACGTGTTCTCCTTAAAGAACATATCGTTTCCTATATAATAAATTATTCTAACTGTTCTGTCAAGGGGGACAGGTGTTCTCTATTATAACCAATCGTGATATAATAAAGCATAAGGAGGGGAAAAGATGGAAGACCAAACTGTGGGTCAGCGAATAAAACGGCGACGTGAGGAACTAAAGATTTCATTAAATCAGTTATCGGAAAAATCCGGAGTAGCTAAGGGTTATTTATGGGAGCTTGAGGATGATAAAGGAGAAAAAAACGTAAGACCATCGGCAGACACTCTATTTAAAGTAGCTGAAGCTCTCGGTACCAGTGCAGCTGATTTATTAGGCAAAAAAGTAAAGCAGCCCTCCATTATTGAGGTTTCTGACTCACTTAAATCTTTTGCTCAAAAAAATAACTTACCCGATTCTGATGTCCAAATGCTTGCAGGTATTCAGTTTAGAGGTGAAAAGCCTGAAAATGAGGCTGATTGGCAATACATATACGAATCAATTCGCCGCACTATACTTGGCAAGGAAAAGAAGAGTGAGTAATAGAAAGCATAACTGGCACGATTCACATGTATTGGCTTTGGCTCATAGTCAAGGAGTTAGTGATCCCGAGGAAGCGATAAAGACTCTTTGTAAAGCTCTAATCGACGAGACAGGAAGCAGAGGAACCCCTGTCAAACCAGAACTCCTCGCATCATTCCGAGGAGTGAAAGCGATTCGCCGTCTACCCATGAAAGAAGCTGGGAGACTAATACCAGTCGAAGGAGGTTACGAGATAGAGATTAACAGTAGCCACACTTCCGAGAAACAGAACTTCTCTATAAACCACGAGACATGTCACACTTTCTTCGCTGAATTTGGTTCTCATCAAATCAAAACAGACCAAGATACCGGGATGTTTATTGTTGAATTAAAGGAAGAGTATCTTTGTGATGTTGGTGCAGCTGCCCTTCTATTTGATCCTAGGTGGCTTCAGCCTTTAGCAAGTAAAGTCGGGATAGGAGCAAAACAAATTTTAGACATATCGGAACACCTCTCCGGATCCCTAGAGGCTGTTGCTAAGGCTCTATGTGATCTAGATTTATGGCCATGCGCCATAGTGTTTTGGGAAGTGTCTCTTAAGCCGAGTCAGCACCATATTGCATATCAAAATCCATTTCCAGGTATGGAAGATATAAAAAATAACTTACCGAAATTGAGGGTAAGACTGAGCTGGCATTCGCCAAGTTTTGAGAATGTGCACTATTTCCCGAAGTACAAGTCGGCATTGGAAAACGGTTTGATATTTTCATGTCTATCCTCTCATGAACCAACCGCTGGATTTGAAGTGGTTGATTCGCCTTGCCATAGGCTCTGGATGGATAATGCTTTCGTCCCATATCGAAAAGATGGTTCTCTTTGTCCTAGAATAATGTCTGTGGCTACGTTGGCTGAAAACCCTCAAATACACTACTAAGATGCTGACCCACCCCATAATGACTCGAATTAGATTAAAAAAATAAATGGAAACCTCTTCTCGATATTTTTACTTAAAAAATTGAGTGTTAATGTTTGATCGTCAAAACCTCCGTCAAAAGAACAGTTTGACTCTACTTTCAAAGGTTCTGGTACTACCTATTGATACCCCAGCTCCACCAAATCTTAAATCAGCCTCAAAAACCGTCAAGATTCTTTTTACCGATAAAAAGTCAGCTTCAAATGTTAATTCGAATCCCCTTTGGTCGGTTTTAAAGATTTCGCTTTTAGCACTTCATATATAAATTCTAACATTTAACCTCTGATTTAAATAAAGTTGTCAATAGGTAAATATAGAAAAAGTCAACTTAACCCTTATAGAAAATCTCCTTTCTGGACTGACTTTAAATTCATGTTTAGGTAAATGCGACTTTCAAGTTGGTCACCTCCTTTTTAATACTCTTTCCTCTTCTAATTGATAAGTTCCATTTTGGCCTAAAGCCCCCTAAAGTCCGAATGTCCAGTGCAAATTTGATCCAGTGAAAACTTGTATCACACTACCAAAAGGAGGTAAAATAGATCAATAGTAGATGTATTATGGAGTAATTTTAATGCCTGTCAACGTATCGATTAAAAATGTACCGGACGGCCTAATGGAAGAATTGCGTAAAAGGGCAAAACGTCACCATCGATCGTTACACGGTGAGTTGATGGTTATTCTGGAAGAGGCAGTAGGCCCTGCTGCACTTACTTTAAATGAGGCGGAAGACCGACTTAGTTCCATGAAATTTGCAACGGGTGATGAATCTGTTGCCTGGATCAGGGAATTACGAAATGAACGTTAAAGTAATAGATGCTTCAATCATAGCTGCCTGGTGTTTTCGAGAAACCAGGGCTGCGGAAGCCTTCGCCATTCTTCGTGATTCTGAACTGCATGCCCCTCCTTTATTGGCTTACGAATTAACCAGCATTGCCCGTAAAAAGGCTATTACTTATCCGGACAAGGTGGACCTGGTAGTACAAGCATTATGCACTGTCTTGGATTTACCTATCCATTGGGATGAAGTGGACCATACCGTGGTACTTAAGCTAGCTATTGAAACCGGACTTACAACTTACGACGCCAGTTACCTTTATGTGGCAAGAAAAATTAATGCCGAGTTGGTAACACTTGATGAACAACTGGCAAAGGTAAGCCGAAAAGCCCATTGAGTTTTCAAATAAATCCAGTCCCACAAGACTATAGAGATCGGTTTTCTAACAGTCTCCAAGGCAATTTACACCAGCTTTCGAAAACCACGGTATTACCTAGCCGCTTATGACTTTGTAACAGGCCAGAGTTTCAAAAAGCTTTTCCCGGTCCTCTTCATCTTCGAATATTTTCTGACGGTTAATGCCTCGCAGCCTAAGATGATAAATACCGGTATCACTTCGCTTTCTTGCGTATCTCGGCATGTTTTTATCTTATACTGAAGAAAAATTTTTGGAACAATGTGCCTGTCCCTTAGTTTTTGGTAACACCCGCAATTGAATTGTATTAAGAACATATGCTACAATGCTTCAAACTTGCAGAATTAGAAAACCAGCATCAAACAACAAAGGGACATCCTTTAAACTTTTCCCCGGGCCTATGACCGGAACAGCGAGGAAAGAGTCGCGTATTTTTTATCCGGTATTACTACAATGATAATACTTCAGGGAGTCAAATCTGATTTTCTTGTCTTGATCATGTCAGCGGAGAGCTGTTTGTTGCATAAAAAAACAGGATGAGATTGACGAAGGACATAATTGGGAAGAATCCCGGCCACAACAAACAGTTCCTGATCAGGTCGGTGAGAATAGGCAACCACGGCGCAATACTTGATCCGAAAACACCATGCCGGGAACACTGGCAACAGTAACAAGCAATCATTATAAAAACAGGCAGGAGGCCATAATTGATTAAGAACTCTGGTCGTAAGTTAAATTTCCTTATCTCTGTGTTTTTGGCGATTACATTGTTAGCTTCACTGGGGGCCGTTTCGCCGGTCTTTTCCCGGTCTGAACCAGATCCGGGGCTGGACCCGGCGGCGGGCATTACTCCCATGTCTTACAACAACGAAAGCGATTACCTGAAGATCGATGTGGGCGAGACTTACAGCTCAGAGTGGCATTTCCAGTATGACCCCGAAGGGGATCCAGGTAACTTTATTAGCAGCGTTTATGGCGAAAGTTACAGTGTGGGGACGGATAACTGGAACGCGGTGACGGGGTCAGGTAATTTTAGTGTAGATACCTATTTTGGCGAAGCTGGCGCTCCGGATACCGCCATGCTGCACTACGGCGATCTGCGGTTGATCCGGCGGGTGGTCCCCCCGGTGGGCAGCGACCGCCAATTTGATATTGAATATGTGCTGACCAATACCAGTCAGACCGTAACTCTTGAGAATGTCCGCTTTTTCCAGGGCGTTGACTATGACATTTATGACCCAGGCAATGACTACGGCTGGTATGCCGAAAACAACGATATTGTCTGGCAAAATGATGACAGCTACTTCCGGAACGGCTTCGGCGGCAGCCGCCGGTCCTCCCATCATGATTGTAATGGATATAGTTCGATGTGGTCCGATATTTCAAATGGCGAACTGAATGACCTGGACAAGTACCCTGAAACGGGGACCGCAGATGTGGGGGTGGCCCTCCAGTGGGATGCCGGAAGCCTGGCTCCCGGGGTATCCTGGGACCTGACCGTTACCTTTTATTTCGGTGAAGCCGCCGGCATCCAGGCTAACGCCGGTCCCGATCAACAGGTTAGCAGGGGGGCGAAGGTGGTCTTCGACGGGTCCAGGTCAGAATCAGTGGATACCATCACTAAGTACGAATGGGATGCCGATAATGACGGTAACTACGAAATCGACGCCGGCACTTCTCCTACCTGGGAATATCCTGGATGGGATGATTTGCTTCAGCACACGGTAGGCTTGAGGATCACGGACGACCAGGGCAGGGTGGACGAGGATACGGTCATCTATACCGTGGTAGCGGATGTGGACCTGGTTATCACTGCTTTCACGTTCACTCCCGACAGCGGTATCGGTGACGGGGATACAGTGACTTTCAGCTTTACTGTGGAGAACCAGGGACAGGACCCCCAGGAAGATAGTTTCTATGCAGCCCTCATGATCGATGACATTTTCGTTTCCCGCGTTCAGGTGCCCGCTCTGGAGGCAGGTGCGTCTGTTACCCGCAGTTTAACCTGGACTGCGGCGGGCGGAAATCACACTGCTAAAGCCGTGGTTGATGAATACAATACTGTGGTTGAGTCCAGTGAAGCGAATAATCAAGCCGAGCAAACCCTGCCGGCCATATTGGCCCCGGACCTGATCATCAGCAGCCTGACCTGGCTGCCGGTTTCAGGTATTGTTGACGGGGATGTACAACTGATAACCGTTACCGTGACCAACCAGGGGCCGGGTTCAACTTCCCGCGCTTTCAAGGTTGGTTTCCAGGTAGATGGGGCCACTTTCGGCACTCAGTCAGTACCGTCCGGACTGGCGGCTGGAGCCTCGCTGGATATATTCCAGTACTGGACCGCTCAGGGCGGCAGTCATGAACTTTCAGCCCGGGCTGATGAGGCTGATACGGTGCCCGAGGCCGATGAGACCAATAATACACTGATCCCCAGCCCTAACCTGGAGTACGTACCCTTACCGGAGTTATCCGTATCCGCTATGAACTGGCAGCCTGTCGCTAACATCAGCGACGGAATGACCGTCACGTTCGCGGCGACGGTTGTCAATTCCGGCCCCGGTGAAACCCGGCGCGACTTCAAGGTACGCTTCGAGATAGACGACGTTCCGGTGGGGTCCCAGAACGTTATCGGCGGGCTCCCCGGCGGAAGTTCCGCCCAGTTGGTACAGACCTGGAAGGCCGGCAGCGGGATGCATTCCGTCCGAGCGGTTGTGGACCCCGACAACACGGTTTTTGAGTCCGATGAAACTAACAATACCTTCACTCCCAGCCCCAATCTGCCCGCCATTCCTGAACCGGACCTGGAGCTGACCGGGCTGTCCTTTACTCCGGACAGCGGAATAGGACATGGCCAGAAGATGAATCTGACCGCCCAAATTACCAACAACGGTCCGGGCGCTACGGCCTCCGATATAATTGTGAATTTTCTGATCGACGGTACCTATATCGGTTACCGCGTTATCCAGGGCGGACTGGTGGCCGATGTTTCAGCCGGCGTCACTCTACCCTGGACGGCGGTACAGGGCAATCATACGGTTAAAGCCATCGTCGATCCTTCCGGCGAGGTGGCGGAAGCCAGTGAAGCCAACAATGAAATCCAGGTCAGTTTACCCGAGATTCCGGCTCCGCCCGCCGTAGTCGTGACCGCTCCCAACGGCGGCGAAACCTGGAATGGCAATCAGACCATTAGCTGGACGGCCGCCAGTCCCGAAGACCTGGCGCTGACCATAGATATAGATCTTTATAACGGTTTTACCTATCAACCGCTGGCCACCGGACTGGCCAACAGCGGCGCTTTCCTGTGGGATACGACTCAGTACGCCGACAGTTCGACGGTTACGGACGGGACCCATTACAAGATAAGAGTAAGCGCGACAGATACCAATTCCGTCAAAGGCAGTGACCTTTCAGATAACTGGCTGACGGTCTGGAATACCCCTCAGGTAAACCTGGTCTATCCCAATAACCTCACCACTACCGAAAATGTTAACGCAACCTATGTCATGACGATCTCAAATCTACAGCCCCAGGCGGATACATTCAATTTGAGCGTAATCAATAGTGATAATGCCGCGGTGGCGCAGCTTTCTCAGTCAACGGTGGAACTGGCTGCCTGGTCCAGTGCTACTTTCAACCTGGATGTGTCCGATGAAGTCGCTGGAACATATAACGTATCCGTTCAGGCTCAATCTCAGAGCAACCCGGCTGTTCTGGTCCAATGTCCCACACTGACCCGGGTCTTGGCTTCTTTCGGTCTGGGAATAGAACCCGCAGCCGGTCAAACGAGCATCGGGGGAAGTTTTGATTACACACTGATCATCACCAATAACCGGGGTGTCGGTGACAGCTATGACCTGAGTCTAACCGGCCTAACTGCCGACTGGTACAATCCCATGGAGAGTGTTACGCTGCGGGCCGGTGAAACCCTCCGAGTCCCCGTCAGCATCAACGTACCGGATGGCGCATCAGCCGGTGAATATGGATTCCAGGTGGAAGCGGTTTCCACCGGGCTTATTACGGCAAAACAGTTAAACGGGACTATTGCAGTCTCAGCCGAGCCGCTGATTTCAAATCTACAGCCGCCGACCAACATCCGTACCGGGGCGACTGAAGTGCTGGTTACCTGGCAGACTTCGGTGAACGCTTCCAGCGAAGTCTTCTTCAAGCCCCAAATCGACTCTGAATACACCCTGGTCAGCGGGGCTGACGGGATCAACCACGCTGTTAGCCTATCCGGAATGGCGCGCAACACTACCTATGATTTTTATATACGCAGTGAAGGCGCCTGGGGCGTGGCGGAAAGCGAAATCCGGCAGTTTTCCATCGAGAACGGTATCACTTTTGGTCAACGCGTTTATAATGTCACTATCGAGCGTAATTACGGGCAGCCCGTGATCATTACCGTCCGCAACATGGATGTTGAACCGCATAATCTTTCACTCTCGGTTCAAAACGTCCCTGAAGACCTGGAGGTGAATTTCATCGGAGAAGGCTCCCAGGACCAGACCGTTCCTTTGCATCCGGGGGAGAGTAAACAGGTTACTCTGATGGTGCATGCGCCGAGGGCGGAGCTTAAGAATTATACACTGTTATTGTGGCTGACCAGTATCGATGCACAGGCGATTTCTGACTCGGCCGAGTTCAACCTGAATATTCACGTCCCGGATATAGACTTTGATCTGGAGGAGGTAGCTTTTGATCCGGCCTCAATGGTACGCACCCTGAAAGTGACCAACCATGGAGACCCCCTGACCGATCTGGGCATTTCCATGAGTGCGGATCTGGCAGGGTTCCTGACCTTCAATCCTTCGGTCAATCATCAGTCACTGGGAACCGGCCGGTCTTTGACTTTCCAGGCGATTCCTATCCTTTTCGACGGCTACTCAGGGGGTGCAGGTGCAGTGACCGCAAGAGCGGCGGGAAGTGAGAGCACTCTGCTTCTGGATTTCAGTATGCCCACCGGTAAACAGGTCTACCAGGGACATGCTCCCAACATGAGCGTGATTTACGATAACGAATTTGATAATGACGGGGTGGCCAACACCAATCCGGATAACATCGAGATAAATTCGTATTCGTTTGAAACTGCGGAGGGCGCGGGAAAGGCCTTTATCGCCCGGGTCAGGGTACAGGCGCTGACCAATGGTCAGCCCGCCTATCTGGCCGATGTTTTACTCCAGGTAACCGGCAACGGCGCACCGGCCATCTACACCGGGGTAACCGATATCTGGGGCAACTGTGTCTTTACTTTTGCTGGGCCTCCCGGCGAATACAGTTACTTCGCCAGGCTGAAAGGCTATCCGGCCTCCACACAGGTACGTACTTTTACGGTGGCTGCTGATCCCGTTCTAACCCTGCAGCCTTTCTCCATTGCCTGGGTTTCGGCGGCTGATGCCGGCCAGGTCCAGGATATTTCCGGGGACCAGGCTGCTGACATGATCCTGGAATCACCGCCTTTTGTTATCAAGGCCAGCGCAGCCGATATTCCGCTGGGAGCCGTCCCGGTCCTCTTCCTCGTCAGTGAATCCGGTTATTCCAACGGGGAGATCATCGGCGAAATACAGGGGAATGACCTGGTCTTTAACATCGGCTCAGAGGTCGATCCGGTACAATACCGGGCTACCATCGGTTTACAGGCCGAAGGCGTGATTGCGACTTCCGAAAGCCGCTATATCACCTTCTCGGATACCGATGCTGCGGTCGATGAAGTTTGGGACTACCACTATCAAATGCCCTTCCCAATCGATGCCGCAACTACCGGTATGCTGGACATACAGAATGAGGCGGTTGCCCCCAACTCACACAAGTTGGTCAGAATGGTCTGGATGGAACCCCGGGATGACAGCAATGACACGTATGTTTTCACTTACATGATCGTGGCGGACCAGACCCTGGATGATACTTTGATTATCAAAGTCAGCGACTCTGCCGGCAAGGTGTTTTATGAGACAACCCAACCCATCCACCTTGAGGAATATGAGCCGGTATTCATCGATGTCCCTGTCCCTGTATTTGATGAATCCGGTCAGCGCATCGAGGATTTCTCCATTGACGTCATAACTCTGGACTACTGCCGGTTTACTAACTGGGTGAAATCCTGGACTACCGCTCCCGGGGGCGTACTTGACGGCGAAACCTGGAGCATTTTCTGGAAAAACGGAGCCCTTACCCCGCAAAACCGGGCCGGTGTATTCTTCAAGTGCATGGGTTCCTTCCTGCCCGGACTGGGGACTGCAATTACTGCCATTGATACGGTGAATACGGTCACTACGGGTGACTGGGTCGCCGGCGGTGGAGGCCTGGGCCAACTGGCTACCGATCCCCTGGAGAAACTGGGTACACAGAACTACGATATGGCCACCAAGCATGTCTGGAACCTGATAAAGAACGAGTATCCCGAGGTGGCTGACGAGATTCTCAAGAATTCCAAGGGGAACCTGCAAAAGCTACTTGAACAGGCTAAAAGAGTGAAAAACCTGGCTAAGGTAGCCCGCTTTGCGGGTTATGCCGCCAATGTTAAGAATAATTACGATGACTGGAAAAGGGTCACCTCCCAGGCCGAACCCAACAAGTCCAAGGCGGAAATTTCCCAGAATATGAACGATTGGTATTGCACCAACCGGCCGGATATCGGGGTGGACTTCAGTCTGCCCGCTTCGGTCCCTCAATACGTGACCGCCAGTCCTCCCACTCCCAATGCCGATATTGCCAATCTTACCATGCGTTTCAGCCCGGGATTCACCTCGGGGGCTTACAAGGATGTATTGCCCCATGACGTACATATCCTGCTAAACGGCACGGAGATCGGGTCCCTGACCGATGTGGTCCCCAACGGTCACTACACCTTCTCCTTTGATCCGTCTCTGCTGCATTATGCGCAGCAGGGTTCGGCTAAAAATACCATTACAGTCAAGACTGAGCATATGAACAGCGGCCACTATGTAGTCTCCTCCGATTTCAGTGTTGATCTGCAGGTCAAACGAGTGGATATGACCGTTGTGGCAGCCAGCCAGGATGAAGCGGACCAACTGGTTATGGAAAAGGCGGGGACCTTTACTCCCAAAGCTGATTTTGGGGTTTTTCAGGAGAACTTTGTTTTCTCCGATGATCATCCCACCGACAGCCAGAGGGTGAAAATCGAGACCATGGTCTATAACCTGGGTGGCGTAGACCGTTCGGGTGTGCCCATCCGGTTCGTGGATAATGATGTGGAAATTGAAAGCTGGGAGATACCCTACATCCCGGCATACGGTTCCGTCACTGTAGCCACCTGGTGGACCGCCGGAATGGGCAGCCATGACATCGAGGTCAGTGTCAATTCCGACAGCAGTGTGACCGAGAGCGACTATACCAATAACACCGCTTCGATCACGGTGGAGGTGAATGAGTCCGATACAACCGCTCCTGCCATTTCAAATCCCCAGCCAGCGGACCAGTCTTCCGTCAATTCCAGCAAGCCGCTGATTACGGTGGACTTGTCGGATGACGCCTCAGGTATAAATCCGCTATCCGTCGTTCTTTTCCTGGATGAGGTTGATGTAACCGCCGGCGCGATTGTTACTGCCAGCCGGGTATCATATCAGCCGTCCGAAGCTCTCACGGTGGGAACACACCAGATCGAGGTCAGAGCCGAAGACAAGAAAGGCAATCAGTCTATACAGGTTTTTCAATTCACTGTCCTGGAGCAGTTGCCTCTAGAGCTTGCTACAGATGAAGCCTCCGAAGTAAGTGTCTACACCGCGGTTTTAAACGGCATACTGATTGGTCTGGGTAATGCCTCAAGCATCGCGCTTTCCTTTGAATACGGATTAACTGAGGACTACGGCAGCACTGTCAGTGCTGTACCGGCGCTGCTGAGCGCCCCGGGCAGCTTCACCGCTGCTCTGAGCGGACTATTAGCCGGCCGGATTTACCACTTTAGAGCTGTAGCCACCGGAGATAGTCCGGTCTACGGTGAGGACAGGATCTTTACTACGGGGGTTATCCCACCCGCAGTTATTACCGGCGCAGCTGGCGGCGTCATGGACACTACAGCCACCCTGAATGCTGCTTTAACTGATTTAGGCAGCGCCCCCAGCGTTACGCTGGCCTTTGAATACGGTGAAACCGAAGCTTACGGCAGTGAAATTGCTGGCGTGCCCTCCGAATTGAGCGCACCGGGCGCCTTTACGGCGGACCTGAACGGTTTGATCACCGGTCAGACCTATCACTTCAGAGCTAAAGCTACCGGCCACGGCACGGCATACGGCGGGGACAGCGTTTTTATTCCTGGCTCAACCCCTCCCCAAGTGATAACTGGAGAGGCCACTGCTATTACCTCCGCCTCCGCGGTACTGAACGCGGAAATGACCGCCACCGGCAGTGCCTCCAGTGTTACGCTGGCCTTTGAATACGGTGAAACCGAAGCCTACGGCAGTGAAATTGCCGGGGTGCCCTCCGAATTGAGCGCGCCGGGCGCTTTCACTGCCGACCTGAGCGGTCTAACCCCGGGTCAAACGTATCACTACCGGGCCAGAGCGCAGGGTGACGGTACGGCCTATGGACTGGACTCTTTCTTTACTACAGCGGTGAGTACTCCCCCGTCGGTGACTACCGGTAACGCCACCGGCATTACAAACAGCACCGCTGCCTTACACGGTGAACTAACTTCGCTGGGAGGGTTCTCAAGTGTCGGACTCTCCTTTGAATACGGCCTGACCGAGAGCTACGGCAGCACGGTCGCCGGTGTGCCTTCCGAACTGAGCGCTCCCGGTGCCTTCACGGCAAACTTGAGCGGCCTTGAGTCCAGTCAGACCTATCATTTCCGAGCTGTGGCCTTTGGCGACAATCCGGTCTACGGGGCGGATGTCAGCTTTACTACCTTGAGCGCCGGTGGTGGTGGAGGTGGTGGTGGCGGTGGTGGCGCAACCACTACTAAAGTAAACATGAACGGTTTCGCTTCCACCGTTAGCCTTGTACTTAACCAAACCGGCTATACGCAAAACGCAGCGAGGCTCAGCACTTCCGACGGCAAGGTGACCCTGGATATTGCCAAGGGGACCCGGCTTCAGACAGCCGGCGGTTCCAGTTTGTCTGTCTTTACGGCGAGCGTCCTTACTTCACCGCCTGATCCGCCAGCCGGTGTCTCCATTCTACAGGCCTACACCCTGGGACAGGAGGGGGCCAGGTTTACCCCTTCTATCGACCTGATCATGAGCTATGATCCAGCGGCGCTGCCGCCCGGAATGGCGGAAAACAGCCTGTACATCGCTTTCCATGACGGAGCGCTGTGGCAGCGGCTGGATTCAAGCGTGGATGTCACGTCCCAAACCGTGGCGGTGAAAGTAACTCATTTCAGCCAGTTTGCCTTAATAGGTGAAATCAGCCAACCAGAAGAAACCTCCACTCCCACTCCGGCGACTCCAACGCCCAAGCCTGCGGAGTCAGTCGTTCCCTTTACGACGGCTCCGGCACCAACATCACCCGCGGCTACCGGTGCTCCTACTCCGTCCACGACTACTCAGCCCACGGCGGCGACCACTACTCCAGCTGCGACTACTCGGTCTGTGGCTGCATCTACCACTCCGGCTGAAAGCGGTGGTATCAATATCGGGGTTATCATCGGAATAGTCGCCGCGGTGGTGATTGTCGGGATTATAGTGATTGTGCTAGTCAGAAGAAGGAAAAAGTAAGAAAGAATACCGGATAAAAAAAATACTGCGGGGCCGCGGCCCCGCAGTATTTTCGTTTGCTCGGCAAGAGCGACAACCTGGCTAATCAATTGTTGTTTATCCACGTTATATAATATAGGGAGAACTACTGGAAAGAGGATTCATGACAGTAAAATCGAGGTTATTTATTGGGATAATGCTCTTAAGCCTTGTAACCGTATTTTGCGGGGGCTGTGCACAACAATCCACAATTACCACAACGCCCCCAGTCATCTACCCGGTACCAGAGTTGAAATATCTTCTGATTTCTAATTTCGATCAAGTGTTTTACGTCGATCCCGATTATTACCCTGTCGCGCGAGAGGGACAGGAAGAAAAGAACGCCCTGAAACAATTCTCTGCCATCAGTGAAAATACCACGGAATTCATGGCAATCCTGAAACATCTTGGTTTGAAAAATACAGGCGAGTACACCAACAAGGAGAAGTTGCTTATTTACCGGGAGCATAAAAAACTTGCTCTAGCGGTAGAGATGACTACTTCGGGGGATATCTACCATTTCGTTTTGAGAGTGGTAGAAGGTCAGGGGGAGCGTATCGAAGGAACAATTACAGAGTCCGGGGAAATTAGTGTATTGAAAAGAGAACCAAGCTTCAATACATTTCCAATTTGCCTGGTGAAGGGTACCCTGATAGATACTCCCAGCGGACCGGTACAAGTAGAGCAGTTAAGAAAAGGGATGACCGTCTGGACAGTTGACGGTTCGGGAAAGCGCACCTCAGCCAACGTGGTTGAAACCATGATGACCCCGGTGCCGGCATTTTTTCAAGTAACAAGGGTGAAACTGAGCGATAACCGCACTATTACCGCATCTCCAGGACATCCTGCAGCAGAGGGAAGGGCGTTGGGTGACTATCAAATGGGCGATACACTGGATGGGGCGCAAGTTATGGTAGTGGAGCATGTGATTTATCACGGTTATACTTACGACCTTTTACCTTCCGGTACAACAGGTCTCTATTGGGCTAACGATATCCTGCTGAAAAGCACACTGTACACAAATTAAGCAGGCTCTGAGACTAACATCCAGACTGTTATATATAAAAATAACAAAGTAGTATTTGAAACGTGAACTGCCCGGGTGCCAAAGGACTATTTTCCCACTTTCAAGTAGCTTGCTAAAATCATGAGATCAGGATTCCTGTGAGACAGGGCAAGCATTCGAGATTGTGACTACCATCTCTATGTCGCCCTGTTCCGAACCTTACCGGAAAACATCTTTAATGGCCGCGAATAAGGCATCATCTTCACCTGATACCACACTGCTCATTGGTACGGAATCCACTTTTAGTCCATGTTCCCTGAGTATACCGGCAGCACTTTCTATAGCTGGAGAAAGGTATTCCTGCCTTAAGGGATAGATGCTCATCTGTGCTGAAAAAAATTATTACCTCCTTTGGACATTAAATATTGGAGTTCATCCGGAGAGAATTTGCAGCAAATCAGTGAGGCCCGGATGCAAGGCATTTTGTTTTTGCCAGGTGTCTTTAAGAGGGGTGTGGACTATCTCCCGGTTTATCTCTCCCACCATATATCCACCCCTGTTATCCAGCAATGCTTTTACCGCTGCCGCCCCCAGTCTGCTGGCCAGGACCCGGTCACGGGCTGTTGGTGCGCCTCCTCGCTGTATGTGACCCAAAATACAGACCTTGGAATCAAAACCGGCTTTCTCCTT
>CAYLVC010000032.1:0-1201 GCA_964387005.1 uncultured Dehalococcoidales bacterium
TACTGGTTGCCGATAAATCCCCGGATGTCCCCTTCATCCGTCTGGTAAGACAGCAAATATTCGCAGCCTGATGCGATGGCCGGGCAGCTGCACCCCATTTCATACCGGTAAACCAGCTCCTGCATGTTTTGAAAAGTCGCCAGGAGATAATAGTCCTGACCTTTTCCGGGGTATTTCCAGTAACCATCCGCATTCTGTTTCCTGAGGATTTTAACGGCATCAGCGGACTTCCAGACCCCTGTGATAGTCCCGGCATCTTCCTCAAGCAAGTCCCGCAGAGTAAAATACATGATTACCGCACTGCCGGAATTTAAAAGAGGCTTGACCGGATCGTATCTGAAATGATTTCGCCACATTTACTGATGACCGTCCTTGATAATAACAATTTCGGCTATTATTACGCATCAGCAGCAGCTTTAAATGGAAGCTGACAGTCCTGCCGATTTCAATACCCGCAGCGCCCTCAACGTGACCCATTTGCTGGGCTGCTTTTTAGGCCCGAAATCGGCCCAGGTCTTGCCTGTATAATCGTACTCCATGAGCCAGAGTCCCTGATCGTTCTGTTTATCATTGATCAGCTTCAGGGTGTTTGCCAGACGGGGATCTCGGCTGTATCCAAGCCCGGCCAGTGCCTCAGCAATCTGGAGAATGTCCGTCACATAGAAGACCGGAAAGCCGAATTTCCACCAGTTGCCGCTGGGTTTACTGCTATAGCCGCAGGGGTAATCAGCCTTAGCGGGGTCTTTGCTGAAAAAGAAGTCAACACCCGCCTGAATTGCCCGGTGTATCAGCGGGGTCTTTTTCTTTTCCGGCAGCCGGCTGAAAGCCAGCATCACTTTGGCCGCTCCCCAGGCGCAGGGCAGCTTATTATTTGAGCCGCAGGCGAAATTCGGGCCGCATTTTCCGGCATAGAAGCGCACCGGCGCTTCCCTGTCCGACATTGGCGCAATGCCTTCACCGGTCACGCTTCGCGCCATCCATTCGAAAGCCCTGTCCAGGCGTTCATCCTCACAGCCTATATCCAGAAGAGCAGCGCACATGTTCCCCTGAAGGCAATCCGCCGTTCCGGATGGAAGCCCGTTTACCGTAAACTGTCCGCCCCCGGCCAGGCCATGATCAAGGATATACGAGCAGGCAGTGCCGGTTCTCCGGTCTACTTCAATAGATGCCCCAAGCTGCGCCAGCAGGATCACCGACCATA
>CAYLVC010000032.1:1301-14930 GCA_964387005.1 uncultured Dehalococcoidales bacterium
CTCCGGTCTACTTCAATAGATGCCCCAAGCTGCGCCAGCAGGATCACCGACCATATTGTTCCAGTATACTTGGGGTAATATCCCGCTCCCGGTTTTTCCCAGTATCCTTCTTTATCCATCTTTGACAGGACCTGCCCGATCGGTCCTTTTTCAAAGGCCGGTTTTACCGCCGCCGTTATCTCTTTTGCGCCAGCTTCAGCCAGATCGCGTAATGCCAGGTACCTGACCCCCGGATCGGCAGGTTCCAGAAGCCAGTCAAGCGGATTTTTTGCTGTATTGCTGTTCATAAGAGTATGGTATACCTTCGATGCGCCGGCTTCAAGATAAACCCCGGTATTCTGCCTGGATGCCGGCTTTCGCCGGTATTGACAGGTTTACTTTCGAAGGGATTTTTGCCGGTTAACTTTTTCCGGCGCATTCCCGGGGAGCGATGTTTTCAGTCAACGTGCGAATGGCCAAAATGTGGATGGTCACGCCTGCACCCACAGCCAGCAGAATGCTTCTGACCACCAGACCGGAGACGGCAAAGCTAATAGTAGCTCCCAGGATCAACCAGAGCAGCAGCAGGGTCAGAATTTTGGCCTTGAGAGTCATGCCCCGTCCCTCCAGGTAGTTGCGGATATAGCTGCCGCACAGCCGGTTGCCCATCAACAGCCTGTATAGTCTTTCAGAACTGCGCATATAACACAGGGCTGCCAGGATCAAAAAGGGCGTGGTCGGCAGCACCGGGAAAAAGACCCCGATTAAGCCCGTAATAACGCAGAACGTTCCGGCGGCTATAAGCAGCCATTTCTTCAATTTGCTCTTTGTAAACGGCATTAAAACTATCCCTTCCCGCGTTGTTTATAATATATCTACTAACACCGTTCCATCAAAATACCGGCGGATTGTGTCCGGCTGCGCCAGTTCAATTGCGTGCCCGCACAATTCACAGCGGAAATGGTAATGCTGTTTGTTGCCTGGCTTTGAGCCGCATCTTATCAGTATCCATTCCTGCTATCATTATAGTAAAAATCAGGGCAAGAGGCGATGGCATGCCAAAAAAACAAAGCGGAGGCTTTCCCGTGAACTGGTAAAGGGACGTGCCGGATGCTATACTGCCATAGGTATTTCAATAAGGAGTCAGGCATAGTGAAAAGAGGCGACGGACGGGCACACAACCAGCTTCGCACGGTGGAAATCATACCGGGATATCTGAGCTTTGCAGAAGGCTCTGTTTTAATAAAGATAGGGCAGACCCACGTACTTTGTGCGGTCAGCCTGGACGAAAGGGTACCTCCATTCCTGAAAGGGACGGGCCGCGGCTGGGTTACCGCCGAGTATTCCATGCTGCCCCGCGCCACCCTTACCCGCAACCAGCGGGACTCGGTCCAGGGCAAAGTCAACGGGCGCAGCCAGGAAATACAAAGGCTGATCGGGCGGTCTCTAAGGGCGGTAACCGACCTGGCGGCGTTGGGGGAACGGCAACTGATCGTTGACTGCGATGTAGTCCAGGCAGACGGCGGCACCCGCACGGCTTCCATCACGGGGGCCTACGTGGCCCTCTACCAGGCCTTCCATAACATGAAGTCCATGGGCTTGATTCCCGCCATCCCCCTGAAGAATGCTGTAGCGGCGACCAGCGTGGGCATAGTGCGCAGTGACATGATGCTGGACCTTTGCTATCAGGAAGACTCACAGGCCGAAGTGGACTGCAACGTCGTCATGACGGACCAGGGCGCTTTCGTGGAAGTGCAGGGTACAGCCGAAAACAAGCCTTTTTCAAAGGACTCGCTGGACAGCCTGCTGAACCTGGCGGACAGCGGGATAAAACAGCTTTTCAAAGCCCAGAAAGCGGTTATCAGCATGCTATAACTGTAAAACCAGCCTCTCCCTTTGCCAAAAAGGGAGACGGGAGAAGGATTTTCCCTCCTTCGGGGACACCTTCGTCTTACGGCCGCACGTGGCCGCTGCCGAAAATAATCCATTTATAGGTGGTCAGCTCTTTCAAGCCGAGGGGTCCCCTGGCGTGGAACTTCTGGGTGCTTATGCCCACCTCTGCGCCCAACCCGAACTGGGCTCCGTCTGTGAAACGGGTGCTGGCATTGATATAGACGCTGGAGGCATCCACCTCGTTCAGGAAACGCATTCCGGCAGAGTAGTCCTCGGTGACAATGGCCTCGGAGTGACCGGACCCGTATTTTTCGATGTGTTCCAGGGCTTCATCCAGCGAATCGACCACTTTAACGGCTGCGATCAGGGCCAGGTATTCCTTGCCCCAATCCTCTTCAACCGCTGCTTTGAGATTCAAGCCCGGGCCTGCTTTGAGGATATCCAGGGAACGGGCATCGCAATGCAGCTCCACACCGGCTTTGTTAAGTTCAGCCGCCGCCAGGGGCAGAAAAGCGGGGGCGATAGCGCGGTGAACAATAATCGCATCCAGGGCGTTGCAGACCGTGGGGCGCTGGACTTTGGCGTTATACACAATATTCACAGCCTGTTTAATGTCCGCCTTTTGATCGATATAGGTATGACAGACGCCGATTCCACCGGTCACCACGGGCATGGTGGCGGTCTCGGCCACGAACTTGATCAGACCTGCTCCCCCGCGGGGCACAATCAGGTCGATATACTGGTTCATCTTGAGCATCCGCTCGACCAGGGCATGGTCGGTATTATCAATAAACTGCACGGCGCCTTCAGGGATGCCGGCGCGGTAGACCGCATTCCGGACCAGTTCGACCAGAGCCATGTTGGAGTGTATGGTCTCTTTGCCTCCACGCAGAATCACGGCATTGCCAGACTTGAGGCACAGGACGGAAATATCAATGGTGACATTAGGGCGGCTTTCATAGATAGCGCCGATAACGCCCAGCGGGACGCGCTTGCGGCCAATGACCAGTCCGTTGGGCATGGTGCGCATGTCAAACATTTCACCCACGGGATCAGGCAGCGCCGCTACGGACAAGACATCTTTAGCCATGCCTTCCAGCCGCCCGGCGTTAAGCATCAGGCGGTCAAGCAGGGCGGCATTCATCCCCCCAGCTTCGGCTGCGGCATAGTCCCGGCGGTTGGCCGCCAGGATGACATCCTTTTTCTCGATCAGATCGGCGGAGATATTTTGCAGGGCTTTATTCTTGATCTCGGTCGAGGTGAAAGCCAGGCGGTGAGAGGCAGTCCTGGCTGCCCTGGCCTTGTCCTCAAGAGCGGTAAAAGCATTATCCATTTTCCTTTCCTCCCGTTGGTTTACATTTCTGTCACAAAAGAGCAACTTCCCTGGTTTCCATTTCCTATATTAGTACCAGGTTGTTTTTATGTATAATCTCAGAGCCGTAGTCGCAGCCCAGCAGCGCAGCGATGCGGCGTGAATGAACGCCCTTGATTTTCTGGATATCGGCGGCGGAGTAGTTGGTAATGCCCGAACCCAGGCGGCTGCCGCTGGAATCGAAAACATGCACCAGGTCGCCCCGTTCGAAATCACCCTCAATGCCGGTAACACCCGCGCCCAGGAGGCTGCGGTTGTCCTTTTTAAGGGCACTGATAGCACCGTTATCGACTGTTATCTTACCCTTGACCGACAGGCCGGCCAGGATCCAGCGTTCACGGCTTTCCATCTTGCCGTGAGCCGGCAAGAAGCGCGTCCCGATAGCTTCTCCGGCGGCCAGGCGCAGCATCAGGTCCGGCTCATCACCCCTGGCAATAATCACCGTTATGCCGCAGGCTGTGGCCATGCGGGCTGCCTGTAGCTTGGTTATCATACCGCCCGTCCCCAGTGAGCCGCGGGTGCCCCCGGCCAGGGCAAAGATTGAATCATCCACCTTCTCGACTACGGGTATCAGGCGAGCATTGGGATCGACGCGGGGATCGGCGGTATAGAGCCCGGCTATATCGCTCAAAATAATCAAGAGGTCGGCATCGATCAGATTGGCCACCATAGCCGAGAGATTGTCGTTATCCCCAAACCTGGCCCCCTGTATTTCTTCGATGGCCACCACATCATTTTCGTTGACAATGCTGATCACCCCCAGGTCGATCAAGGCCAGCAGGGTATTGCGGGCATTGAGATAGCCGGCGCGATCGCAAAGCACGGCACGGGTGAGGAGAGCCTGGGCGATAACGATGCCGTGGGGATTGAAGAGGTTTTCCCAGGTATACATCAGGTGGCTCTGGCCGACAGATGACAGCACCTGTTTATAAGGTATGCCCTTGATCTTGCGAGTTAGTCCCAGCTGCTGCCTGCCGCAGGCTACGGCGCCCGAAGTAACCACGGCAAGCTCTTTTCCCTGGCGCGACAGCTCGGCCAGCTGCAGGACAAGGGCGGACATTCTGGCGGGGTCAAGGTGGTCGCTGCCGCCGGTCAGGAGGCTGGTGCCGAATTTGGCCACGATGCGTTTGTACTGGCTTTCAATTTTTCTGGTCTTCATAGCAAACGGCTTACCTCACACCCACTAAATCTACACCATTATAGCAAATTTGAGTTCACAGTTTCGAGTTACGAGGATACAATAACCAATAACCAAGTAACAATAACAAACAAACCTCAATAACTAAAATTCAAATTTCAAACAAGGGAATTGGGAAGAAAAAGTGCGTGGAAGGGGTAAATCCATCTAGCTTCTCCCGCGAGGGGATAAGAAAGGAGAGAGGGATCTACACTAGAAACACTGAGCTTTAAAGATCATACCCACGGTGTCAAGTGTATATTAAGATCAGCTCAAGGGGCGAGGAAATGGGATGGGTGCGTCTCCGTCGGAGATGTCCGCTAATCGGAATCGCTACGCTTTTTAAGGTGCGGGAGAAGTGATGGCGGAGAGAGATGCGCTGGAGAGGGAAGAAGGAAAAAGCCATTATCCGCTTTCAGGCGGGTTATGTTAAAATAGGGGGGAGGGCTAGTCCTGCGGGCTAGCTCCAAATGTGTTTGGAGAAGACTGTGCAGCTTGTAATCAACCAGCTTTTACATCTTATCGAAGATATGCCGGCTTACCGTGAACTGACGGGACAGATACGGAAGGGCAGGCGGGAGGAAATCCGCGCCCTGGTGCTGGATGCGGCCAAGCCTTATCTCATCGCCGCCCTGTACCAGCATCTGAAATTGCCCATGCTGGTGGTTACCGCCCAGCCGGAAGACGCCAAGAGGCTGTACGAGCAAATCTCGCTGTGGGCCAATTCAAACGCACCGGCCATCTTCCCCGAACCGGACACGCTGGCCTACCAGCGCAGCCTGGGGGACTTCTCAATCGAGCAGGAGAGGCTTCAGGTGCTGGCTTCGCTGGCCGCCCCCGGCGGCGAAAGCCGGAAGACTTCTCCGCTGATCATCTGCTCGGCATCAGCCCTGACCCAGAGGACCACGGACGTCAGGGACTTTGCGGCTGCCTGTCACGTCCTGGAGACGGGAATGGAGATCGACCCGCTGGAGCTGATGAAGCGCTGGCAGGCGGTAGGCTACCAGGTGGAAACCACGGTGGAAGCGCCGGGGAAAATCAGCCGCCGGGGAGGCATCGTGGATATCTTTCCACCCATCAGCGATCTGCCCGCCAGGCTGGAATTTTTCGGCAACACAATTGAAAGCATGCGTCTATTCGATCCGGCCACCCAGCGTTCGAAAAAGGTGATCACCCGGCTTCCCGTTTGCCCCGCCGCCGAGATTTTGCCCTGGGAAAACAAACCGGAGCTGAAGGCGCGGCTGAGCAGTCTCGATTTTTCCTCCTGCTCGCAGGAGAACAGGGAGCAGTTCGAACAGGAACTGGCCCAGATGGCCGAAGGGCAGAGGCCGGCCAATATCTCGTTCTATTCGCCGCTGTTCAATTCGGGCAGCCTGCCGGACTATCTGCCGCATAATACGCTGGTGGTGCTGGATGAACTTTCACAGATCAAGGACGAGATCGACTACCTGGATGACCGGGCTGCGACTTTACGGGAGCAGAAAATAAAAGATGGAGAGCTGCCGTCCGATTTTCCGCAGCCTTATTTCAACTGGAAGGAGCTGTTCAAAAAAATACGGTCTTTGACCGGACTGGAGCTGCTCTCATGGAGCGGAGCGGAGGAGGCCGGGCTGCACCGGCTGGACTTCAACGCCGCCCCGGCTTATGCCGGGCAGCTTCCCATGCTGATCAGCAAGACCGGAAGTTTCCTGGAACAAAAGTTGAGAATGGTATTCGTCAGCAACCAGGCCAGCCGTTTGTCCGAGCTGTTCGAAGAGCAGGGGATGATTTCCCAGCCGGTCTTTGAGCTGAAACAGACGCCTGCGCCCGGATCACTGACGCTGCTCCAGGGCTCGCTGGCGGAAGGCTGGCTGATGGGCAATACCTATCTGCTGACCGACAGGGAGATCTTCGGCTTCGTCAAGGAAAGGCACCTGATCAAGAAGCGCGCCGTTCAGCGCCATAAGCAACTGGTGGACATCAAGCCGGGAGACTACGTGGTGCATGTTGAGCACGGCATCGGCCAGTTTTCCGGGATCATCAACATGAGCACGGACACCACCCGCAAGGAATACCTGGTGCTGGTCTATGCCGCGGGGGACAAGCTCTATGTCCCGACCGACCAGATCGACCGGGTAAACCGCTACATAGGATCGGGCGAACAGGCCCCGGCCCTGAGCCGACTGGGCACCCAGGAGTGGAACCGCACCAGGGAAAAGGTCAAGGAAGCGGTGGAGGAAATCGCCCAGGACCTTCTCCAGCTATACGCCACCCGGCAGGTTGTGCCGGGCTACTCTTTTTCGGATGACACAGTCTGGCAGAGAGAACTGGAGGCCTCTTTCCCCTACATCGAGACGCCCGACCAGCTCAAGGTGCAGGATGAGGTGAAGGAAGACATGGCGCAGGCCAGGCCAATGGACCGGCTGGTGGTGGGCGACGTCGGTTACGGCAAAACGGAGATCGCCGTCAGGGCCGCCTTCAAGGCCGTGCTGGACGGCAAGCAGGCAGCGGTGCTGGTACCGACCACGGTGCTGGCCGAGCAGCACTACCTGACCTTTAAACAGAGAATGGCCGCCTTCCCGGTAAAAATAGATGTTCTCAGCCGCTTCCGTACCACAAAAGAGCAAAAAAAAGTAGTTGCAGGGCTGGCCGACAAAAGCATCGACATCTGCATCGGGACCCACCGCCTGCTGCAAAAGGACGTTGTATTCAAGGACCTGGGACTGCTGATCATCGACGAGGAGCAGCGCTTCGGTGTGGGACACAAGGAGCATCTGAAAAAGCTGAGGGAGCAGGTGGATGTGCTGACGCTCAGCGCCACACCTATACCCCGCACGCTGCACATGTCACTGGTGGGGGTGAGGGACATGAGCATCATCGAAACTCCCCCGGAGAACCGCCTGCCGATCAGGACCTTTGTGGCCGAATACAACGACCGCCTGGTGCGGGAAGCCATCCTGCGTGAACTGGAGCGGGGCGGGCAGGTCTTTTTCGTCCACAACCGGGTGCAGGGGATCGCCCTGGCCGCCGAAAAGATCAAGTCGCTCGTACCGGATGCCCGCATCAGTGTCGCCCATGGCCAGATGCCGGAGGACCAGCTGGAAAAGGTCATGCTCGATTTTCAGAAAGGCGGGAGCAACATCCTGGTCTGCACCACTATTATTGAGTCCGGCCTGGACTTGCCCAATGTCAACACCCTGATAGTCAATCATGCGGACAAATTCGGGCTGACCCAGCTTTACCAGCTGAGGGGCAGAATCGGACGCGGCAGCAATATCGCTTATGCCTATTTTCTTTATGAAAGGAATAAACGGCTGACACCCGTCGCCGAACAGCGGCTGCGAACCATTTTCGAAGCCACCGAGCTGGGGGCGGGTTTCGGGATCGCCATGAAAGACCTGGAGATCCGGGGAGCCGGCAACCTGCTGGGAATGAAGCAGAGCGGCAATATCAGCGCCGTGGGATTCAACCTTTACACCCAGCTTTTGTCCGAAGCCGTAGAGGAACAAAAAGCCATCAGAAAGGGCGCGCCCGGGAACGTCAAAACACCCAAGAGACCGGAGACAACGGTCGATCTGCCCCTCAAAGCCTATATTGCGGATGACTATATTTCGGATATCGATACGCGCATGAGCATCTACCAGAGGCTGACGGGTATGACCTCGGTGGAACAGGTCAACGACCTTTCCAGGGAGCTCAGGGACCGCTTCGGCCCCCTGCCGGTTGAAACCCGGAACCTGCTTTTCATTATCCGTCTGAGATGTCTGGGTACGAAGACAGGAATAGAGTCCATTGGCACCAGCGAAGGCACCATCACCATACGCCTTTTCCCCGGGAAACCTATCCAGCGGCCAAAGCTTTTCCAGTATTACCGCTACGGGCTGAAGATCGGCGTTACGCAGCTTGCTATCAGTATTGACCGCATGGGCCAGGAATGGCAGACCATGCTGGAAGAGCTGATCAAGGCGTTGTAGTCCACAGCCCACTGGATTCCATTATCTTTAAACGCCTATCCATGTTACAATGTAACTAATACTGAAGATTCGTAATAGATCAAGGGAGAATGAATTGAAAATATTGCTTGTATACCCTCAATATCCGGATACATTCTGGAGTTTCAAACATGCTCTCAAGTTCATCCGAAAAAAAGCCGCATTCCCCCCGCTGGGACTCCTGACGGTAGCGGCCATGCTGCCCGGGGAATGGGAGAAAAAGCTGGTGGATATGAACGTCCATCCGTTGACGGACAAAGACATTTTGTGGGCGGACTATGTTTTCATCAGCTCCATGGCAATTCAAAAAGAATCCACACTGGCAACGATACAGCGCGTGAAAAAGCTGGGGATCAAAATAGTAGCCGGGGGACCGCTTTTCACCACGGAGCCGGAGCAGTTCGAAGAGGTCGACCACCTGGTGCTGAACGAAGCGGAAATAACCCTTGCCCCCTTCCTGTCCGACCTGGCGGATGGCAAAGCGAAACACCTCTACCAGACACAGGAACACCCCAGCATTACGCTTACACCCGTCCCTCTCTGGTCGCTGATCAATCCCAAAAACTATGTTTCAATGAATTTGCAGTACTCCAGGGGATGCCCTTTCAACTGCGAGTTTTGCGACATAACTTTCCTGGACGGGCGGATACCGCGCACCAAAGAATCGCGCCAGGTAATTGCCGAAATGGAGGCTTTATACCAGCGGGGCTGGAGGGGTTCGCTCTTTATCGTGGATGACAACTTCATCGGCAATAAAAACAAGCTAAAAAAAGAGCTCCTGCCCGCCATAATACAATGGCAGAAAGAGAAGAAATATCCTTTCACCCTTTTCACCGAGGTCTCGATCAACCTGGTGGATGATGAAGAACTGATGCAGCTTATGACCAGTGCTTCATTCACCCGGGTCTTCATCGGCATTGAAACACCCAACGAGGCCAGCCTCAATGAGTGCAGCAAGCACCAGAATGTGAGCCGCGACCTGGTAGCTGCCGTAAAAAGCATTCATAATCACGGTCTGGAAGTAATGGCCGGTTTCATCATCGGCTTTGACAACGACCCGGCCAGTATTTTCAAAACGCAGATCAACTTCATCCAGAACAGCGGCATAGTGACGGCCATGGTGGGCCTGCTCAACGCCCCCAAGGGGACGCGGCTCTATCAGCGGCTGAAGGGTGAGAACAGGCTGCTGAAACAGGAATTCACCGGCGACAACATGGACTCTTCCCTGAATTTCAAGCCTAAAATGAACCGGGAGGCTTTGATCGACGGATACAAGCATGTTCTGAATACGATATATTCACCCAAGCAGTATTACGAAAGGATCAAAATCCTTCTAAAGGAATATCAACCTAAAGCCAAATCAGGGATTTCGCAAATCAAGTTCAACTGGAAATCGCAGATCATGGGTTTGCTCAACTGCATCTGGTTCCTGGGAATCGTAGACAAGGGCAGAAGATATTACTGGAAACTGTTCGCCCACACCCTGGTAAAAAGGCCGCGCAAATTCCCCATGTTCGTGACGCTGGCCGTCTACGGCTATCATTTCCGCAAGGTAGTGGCCAAGGCCATGGCGGCGCCGGTGTAGGGAGAAAAGCAGGGAACTCGTATAGGTTTCGGTGGGTAGAGCCGGAGATGAGGAAGAGACTCTACCCACCATACAGTTTTTATTCCTCGGTCATAATATAGTCCCGGATCTCTTCCAGGCTTTTAATCCGTGGGTAGTCGATAGGCACCTGATTGACATCATAGCGGTCCAGCAGAAGGGCTTTCATACCCACACCGGCAGCACCCAGCACATCCGATTGGTACTGGTCGCCGATATAAACGGCTTCATGGTTTTTCACACCGGCCTTTTCGAGGGCGGCCAGGAATATTTGAGGGTCCGGTTTCTCCACACCCACATCCCCGGAGGTGACCAGGATATCCAGAAAGGGTCCGGCTCCCAGTTTCTCAATCAGGTCGGCTACATTTTTGTCGGCATTGGTAATGACGCCGATAGTACGCTCTTTCTGCTTTAACCACTGAAAAACCGGCAGGACATCATCAAAAAGGGTGTATTGGCCGGTAAACTGCCTGAGCACCTTTTTGATTATCTCCAGTTGCAATTCGTGGGGGATCTCCCTGCCTGCTTCGGCGGCAATAGCCCGGCAATAGAGGGTAAATTGCTCCGCCCGTTCCTCTAAACCTGCCCCCCGCAACCTGTTTCTGGACTGGGCCGAAAAAAAATAACGGTCCCCCACCAGCAGACCTTTATGGATCTCACGGAAAGATAAGGTTATACCAGATTCCTGAAATATTGTCCGGTATAATTCTTCACGGGGAGGATCGTAGTGTACAAGGGTATTAAACCAATCGAATAAAACGGACTTGATCACAATTATCAGGCATCCGTAACGCCCAGTTTCTTGATGTAATCAACTGCATCCTGGACGGTCAATATTTTTTCAGCGTCTGTGTCGGGGATTTCAATCTTATGTTCGGGAGTACTGAAGTTCTCTTCAATGGCCATGATCAGCTCAACCAGGTCGAGAGAATCCGCACCCAGGTCTTCAGCAAACTTGGAAGTGAGAGAAACCTCGGCTTCTTCGACACCCAGCTGGTCTACTATGATCTTTTTAAGTTTTTCGAATATTGTTGCCACTATGGAAACCTCCATTACGTTTTTTTGTTGGCTACCAGATTGCTAACAGAACCCAGAACGCCATTAACAAAGCGTGAAGAATTATCGCTGCCGAAAGTCTTGGCGAGCTCTACCGCCTCGTTAATCGCTACCTTTACTGGAATTTTATTATCCTGTAAAATTTCGAAGATTGCAAGTCTCAGGATGTTTCTATCGATTATGGAAATCTGGTCAAGAGGCCAGGCAGGGGCAAAATCCCGGATGTTCTGGTCGAGCGACTCCCGGTTCTGGAGTACTCCTTTAACCAGGTCTGCGGCAAATCCCGCTACCTCTTCGGAGACTTCAATCCTGGATAAAATACAATCCATGGCCTGATCGGACTTATGGCCGACCGAATCTATTTCATAAAGCACCTGTAAAGCAACTTCCCGGGATTTATGGCGCGCACCTTTCATATTTTTTTCACCTTTGATACCTGTGTTAACATTATAGCATCGTCCTTCATGTCGTTCATCATCATACAAGATAATAGAAAGCAGGGGGCGATGAAGGCACGAAAAAGGGCACGTTTCTCGTTCCCATCCGGAGGGGCTGGAGAACAGGCAGGAACATTAGGCGGACACCATACCACCGTCCACACAAAGGACCTGGCCGGTGATATATCTGGCGTCATCCGAGGCGAAGAAGGCAACCGTGCCGGCAACATCATCAGTGCTGCCGAAAAAGCCGGCCGGGATCCGCCTGTTGAACTCCTCTTTGAGTTTTGCCGGGATTTTAGCTGTCATGTCGGTCTCAATGAAACCCGGGGCAACGGCATTGACGGTGATTCCACGGGAAGCCATTTCCTTGGAGACCGTCCTGGTCAATCCGATAATGCCGGCTTTGGCGGCGCAATAGTTGACCTGGCCGGGATTGCCTACAATGCCGGAGATGCTGCTGATATTGATAATCCTGCCGTAGCGCTGTTTCATCATGTATTTTAAGACAGCCCGGGTACAGACAAAGACCCCCTTCAGATTCACCGCAATGACGGAGTCCCACTCTTCATCCGTCATACGCAGGGTCAGCTGATCGCGGGTGATTCCGGCATTGTTGACCAGAATATCGATGCGCCCGTAATCCGCCACAACCTTCTCCATGACGGCGTTGATCTCGGCAGATGAGGTCACATTGCCCTTGAGAAAGAGCGCAGCCCTGCCGGCGGCGACTATTTCACGGGCAACTGCAGCAGATTCATCCGTGACATCGTTGACTATAACAGTGGCTCCCTCAGCGGACAATTTCAGGGCGATGGCCTTGCCGATGCCCTTCCCGCTGCCGGTTACCAGAGCAATTTTGCCGTTAAGGTTCATATTCACCTCACCAAATTTTCCAACTCGGCCAGGGCGCCGACATTAAGTGTTTGTACATTCTTGTTTATGCGTTTCAGCAGACCTGTCAGGACATTTCCCGGGCCTATTTCAATGAAACGGGATACACCTTGATCGATCATATACTGCATGGAACTCTGCCAGCGGACGCTGTTGCATAGCTGCCTGATCAGTTCTTCCCTGATGCTCTTGCCGTCCATAAGCGGCAGGGCGGAGGTGTTGGCGATAACGGGAACAACCGGGTCTTTGAAAGTCATTTTTGAAATAACAGAGGACAAACCCTCAACGGCCGGCTGCATCAGGGGAGAATGAAAAGCCCCGCTGACCTGGAGCGGCAGGGCGCGGGCAGCACCCCTGGCTTTAGCTTCAACCACCGCCTTATCTATATTCTCTCTGGCGCCGCTGATAACCAGCTGGCCGGGACAGTTGATGTTGGCTAAAAACGTACCGGTATCACGGCAGAGGGCTTCCACCTCCTGCTCCTCCATGCCCAGAATAGCCGCCATGGCCCCGGGGGTTTTCTGCCCGGCTTCATGCATTAAACGGCCTCTTTCGCGGGCAAGGGAAACGGCGGAAGAGAAATCCAGCACCCCGGCCAGTACCAGAGCGGTATACTCACCCAGGCTGTGACCGGCCAGCATAGCCGGGACGGCCAGCCCGTCCTTACCCAGGGTAGAAAGCGCGGCCCTGTAACAGGCAATGCTCATGGCAACCAGGGCTGGCTGAGCATTAAACGTCTGACGCAATTCTTCTTCCGGACCTTCGAAACAAAGCCGTGAGAGGGCAAAACCCAGAACACTGTCTGCTTCTTCAAAGACCTCCCGGGCGGAGGCGATATTATCAAAGAGATCACGACCCATACCCGCTTTCTGGGATCCCTGACCAGGGAAAATAAAGGATATCTTCAGGTCGTCTGCCATATTCCAACCCTCTTGACCGCTCCCGGCAGCTATCAGCTTCCGGATTGCTGCTCTTCTTTAACAAGAAATTTCTGAAAAAACGCCGATTAAGTCAACACCAGAAACGGCTGAAATGTATTTCAGCCGTTTTGTAAATCTCTGCTTTTTGCGTTAGCTGATAAGTCCTCAACCTTCAGCCGGCGACTGCTTTTTCAAAGGCTGCCGGCCAGACCTGGCTGTTTGCCGAACGCAGCCTACGTACTTTTCTTTTTAGGTGTGGAGACTTTTATGGCCTCTCTGCCGTTATAGTTGCCGCAGGACGGACAGGCACAATGGGTCAGCTTGACA
>CAYLVC010000033.1:0-14492 GCA_964387005.1 uncultured Dehalococcoidales bacterium
TTGCTAAAAAATGCGGATTCAGCCATGTACCAGGCCAAGAAAAACGGAAGAAACCATTATGTCCTTTTCAATTCTCCAGGGAAGTCCATTTCAGTACCTCTATCTTAACCGTTCCCGTCCTAAATCCGATGCGCCGTTATGCCGTCTGTTCTGAGCTTCAATTTTTCAGTCCTTTCAGTGTCTTTGCTTTGCATGAACAGAGACAGGAAAAATATAATTCTACACTTCCCAGCCTGGGCTTAATTCCTGATCGTCTTTTTTAATCCGGTGGAGGGCGTAAGTTCTTTCCACCCTGATATGAAATAACAATGAATCCATTTCCTGTCAGCGGCGATGATACTGGAATACAAAATAAGTGGAATAAATGACCTGAATTAATCGTTAAAAATAAAGCCAGGGGGCAAAAAAAAGAGCTTCCCCCTGTGGGAAGCTCTTTTAAAAACATTAAATTTCGGGTTAAAGCGGTCTATTCATCCAGCGAAAACTCATCCATATCAGGCATGCCCAGTTCATCTTTTACCGGGGGCAGACTGGCGGCTACGCCGGCGGCCATCATACTGTCTTCATCCAGTTTTTTCTCTTCATTGCCTGGAATCGGATTATGGGCCGGGATCAGTTTGCCGATAATGACGTTCTCTTTCAGTCCAATCAGCTTATCGATCTTTCCATAGACAGCCGCTTCGGTAAGTACGCGTGTTGTTTCCTGGAAGGAAGCAGCAGCCAGCCAGCTATCGGTGTTCAGGGATGCCCTGGTGATACCCAGCAGGATTGGCACAGCGGTAGCAGGTTCGCCTCCCTCTGCCAGTACTTTTGCATTGGAGTCTTCGTAATGGAAACGATCGACGATTTCTCCGGGGACCAGCTTGGTATCTCCGGAAGATGTGATCCGTACCTGGGTTAGCATCTGGCGGGCAATCGTTTCAATATGTTTATCGTTGATGTTTACGCCCTGTGAGCGGTACACTTTCTGTACTTCTTCCACCAGGTATTGTTGAACGGCATTACGTCCCATGATTCTCATCAGGTCCTGGGGGTTTAGAGAGCCTTCGGTCAACTGGGTGCCTGCCTCAACTTTGTCCCCATTCTTGATGCGCAGTTGTGCGGCGGCAGGAAGTATATATTCACGCTCATCTCTCTCTATGTATTTGATATAGAGCTTGTTTTCTCCGATGATCACCTCTCCGCCTCTCTGGGCAGTGATGGATGGATTACTGGGAGTAACATCCGTAGTCTCAACTTTTTTCCCGGCTTCGGGTACAGCGCTGGCCAGGATAGTACCGCTTTCTACGGACTGTCCATGGTCTACCATGAGCTGCCAGTCGGGCGGCAGATTGTACTCGTCCACCAGTGTTTCCGAATTGACCACGTGAATCCGCCGTCCGTCGTCATCCTGGATGACTTCGGCAATACCGCTGATTTCCGATATCAGTGCCTGGGCTTTTGGAGTCCTGGCCTCAAACAATTCCTCAACTCTGGGCAGACCGGTGGTGATATCCAGACCTATGATACCGCCTGTGTGGAAGGTACGCAGGGTAAGCTGGGTACCGGGTTCGCCGATACTTTGTGCGGCGATAATACCTACGGCGGTGTTTGGCTCTACCAGATGTCCCCTGGCCAGGTCTCTGCCATAACAATTCTGGCATACTCCCCAGCGGGACTGACAGGTGAGAGGTGAACGGACAAAGACCCTGGTAATGCCGGCAGCGATAATTTCTGCAGCTTTGTCTTCGTCGATTTCCTGATTGCGAACGACAATTGTCTCTCCGGTCGCCGGATGGACAATGTCAACAGCTGCCAGCCTGCCGGTAATGCGTTTGTTCAAAGGAGGCAGGAGGCTTTTTTCCGGGGAGTCTATTATCCACAGCCCGTCCGTGGTTTCGCAGTCTCTCTCACGTGTGATCACATCCTGGGCAACGTCGATCAAACGCCGGGTCAGGTAGCCGCTTCCTGATGTTCTCAGGGCGGTATCAGCCAGACCTTTTCTGGCTCCATGGGTAGATATGAAGTATTCCAGAACGCTCAGACCTTCTCGCAGGCTGGACTTGATGGGGAAATCGATAATTCTTCCGGAGGGATTGGTCATCAAACCTCTCATTCCCGCCATCTGTTTGATCTGAGAAATATTACCTTTGGCCCCTGAGGTAGACATCATATAAAGGCCACTGGTACGGTTCATACTCTGTGTTAATACGTCGGTCAGACGGTCGGCTATTTCAGTCCAGACTTCAACTACCCCGTTGTAACGTTCATCTTCTGCTATCAGCCCCTGGCGGAACTGGTTCTCGATGATCAGGGCTTTGGCTTCAGCCTCTTTGATGAGCTTGGGTTTGCTGGCAGGAACTTCGATGTCGTTGGCAGCGATTGTAATGCCTGAGATGGTTGCATAATGGAAGCCCAGGTGCTTGATGTTATCCAGGACTTCCGCTGTATTTTCATTAGTCAGCTTGTTATAACAATCGGCTACGATCTGTTTCAGGCCGGACTTGTCCACGACCTTATTGATAAAACCCAATTCTTTGGGCAAAGCTCCGTTAAAGATGATACGCCCGACCGTGGTCTTGATCCTCTGTCCGTCCCGGTTCATATCTCTTACTTCGATTTCAGCTCTGAGATCGACAATGCCGAGCTCATAAGCCAGGTTGGCTTCTTCAAAGCTGCCGAACACCATGCCTTCGCCCTTGCTGTTAGAACGGATGGTTGTCAGGTAATAAGAACCCAGCACCATATCTAGGGTTGGCGTGACCACCGGGTCTCCTGAACTGGGCAGCAGCATATTATGAATGCTCAACATCAACTGCCGGGCTTCGTTCACGGCTTCCTTCGAAAGAGGTACATGTACGGCCATCTGGTCTCCATCGAAGTCGGCGTTAAAGGCTGAACAGACCAGCGGGTGTATCTGGATGGCACTGCCGTCGATGGGCACTGCTTCGAAAGCCTGTACACTCAGCCTGTGCAGGGTGGGAGCACGGTTCAAGAGGACAGGACGCTCCTTGATAACTTCCTCCAGAATGTCATAGACCTCCGGCCTGGCTTTTTCTACCAGCCGGCGGGCGCTTTTTATGTTGTGCGCCAGGTCTTTTTGTACCAGGTAGCGCATGACGAAGGGTTTAAAAAGCTCCAGCGCCATGCGTCTGGGCAGACCGCATTGATGCAGTTTTAGCTCCGGGCCGACTACGATGACCGAACGTCCGCTGTAGTCTACCCGTTTGCCCAGCAGGTTCTGGCGGAAGCGGCCTTGCTTTCCCCTTAACATATCGGATAAAGATTTCAGTTTATGATTACCGCTGACCGATACGGCTCTTCCTCTTCTGCCGTTGTCGATGAGCGAGTCCACAGCTTCCTGTAACATGCGTTTTTCGTTACGGATAATGATTTCCGGCGCCCCTATATCCATCAGGTGATGCAGGCGGTTGTTGCGATTGATAACCCTGCGGTACAGGTCATTCAAATCACTGGTGGCAAAACGTCCTCCATCCAGCTGCACCATGGGGCGCAGGTCAGGGGGAAGTACTGGTAGTACGGTCAATATCATCCATTCGGGCTTGTTGTTGCTGCGCCTGAAAGCCTCGACTACCTGGAGTTGTTTGCTGGCCTTTTTGCGGCGCTGACCGGAAGGGGAAAAAGATTCCTGGATAAGCTCGTTGCGCATTTGTTCAAGGTTGATGGAGCGTGTAATCTTCAAGATGGCTTCAGCCCCCATGCCCGCCTCAACAATGTCGCCGTATTTTTGCTTCAGCTCGTTATACTGGTTTTCGGCCAGGAGTTCTTTCACATGCAGGTCTTTAATCTGTTCGATTCCCACTGAGAGATCGTCCCTGAGCCTGGTTTCTTCATCCGTAAAATTACCGCGGATCTGGTTGATTTCTTCAACCGTAGCCCCGTTTATCTCCATTTCCGCTACCCTGGCTTCTACCTCAGCCTGTCTTCTGGCGGTTTCCTGGGCCAGGTTATCTTCCAGCTTCTTGATAATCGCCTGCCGGCCTTCTTCATTGATGGAAGTAATGATGTAATGTGAAAAGTAAAGGACCCTGTCCAGGCTGCGTGGTGAGAGATCAAGCAGCAAACCCAATCTGCTGGGAACACCTTTGGCAAACCAGATATGGCTTACCGCACAGGCCAGCTCTATGTGTCCCATACGTTCCCGGCGTACCTTGGCCCGGGCTACTTCCACACCGCACTTGTCGCAGATAATCCCCTTGTAGCGGATTTTCTTGTATTTGCCGCAGAAACACTCAAAATCTTTGGTGGGGCCGAATATTCTTTCGCAAAATAAACCGTCCCTTTCAGGTTTGAGTGTCCTGTAGTTAATTGTTTCAGGTTTGGTGACTTCACCATATGACCAGCTTCTGATTTGTTCGGGTGATGCCAATGAAATGCGTACCGCATCAAAATCATTAACTTCCAGCATTTTTGTCTAACACCTCTTGAGAAGTCTCCGGGAGCAATTCAGGTTCGGGGGGTAGCTCGGGGGGCTCACCGGCTTCTTCTTCATTTATTACTTCAATGGCCAGACCCAGGCTTTGCAGCTCTTTCACCAGAACTTTAAATGACTCCGGCACTCCGGGTTGAATAATATCCTCATTCTTAACGATGGCTTCATAGGTCTTGGCGCGACCTGTGACATCATCGGATTTGATGGTTAAGACCTCTTGCAGGTTATGAGCAGCCCCGTAAGCTTCCAGCGTCCAGACTTCCATTTCACCAAAACGCTGACCGCCGAACTGGGCTTTGCCTCCCAGAGGCTGCTGGGCTATTAGCGAATAAGGTCCCGTAGAACGGGCATGAACTTTGTCTTCTACCAGGTGGATCAGTTTCAGCATGTAGATGCTGCCGATCGTGACCGGCTGATCAAAGGTATCTCCGGTGCGTCCGTCCCGCAAAATTACTTTGCCGGTTATCGGCGAAGCCAGGCTCTTCTCTGAGCTGACCGTACGAGAAATCTTCATCAGCTCAGGCAGTTCCATTCCTTCACCGGATATTCCGACCTCCTCCAGCCACAGGCGCAAACAAACTTTTTTGGCTTCGTCGGGGTTTGACATATCGAAGATTTTTTCTGCATCAAAGCCTTGCTGGGTCAGCCACTCTTTGGCTTTCTCCATGTTCAGTACCGGCTTTTCATCAGACGGGTCCATCTGGACAGCTCCGGCTTTCTGCACCAGCCAGACGCGGGCCAGTCCGCTTTCAATGTCATTATCGTTTGCCCCGTCGAAAACGGGGGTTAAAAGTCTCAGTCCCAGTACATGTGCCACCCAACCCAGGTGAGTCTCCAGGATCTGGCCGATGTTCATACGGGAGGGTACGCCGATCGGGTTAAGAATTATGTCCACCGGGGTGCCGTCTGGCAGGAAGGGCATGTCTTCCTTGGCGGCTATCAGGGATACCACACCTTTATTGCCATGCCGCCCGGCGATTTTATCACCTACCGAGACCTTGCGCTTTTGAGCTACCCAGACCTGGACCCATTCATTAACACCGGCAGGTATCTCGTCGGAGTTTTCACGGGAGAAAACCTTGACATTGATCACCTTCCCCCATTCACCGTGAGGCACGCGCAGCGAGGTGTCCTTGACTTCGCGTGCTTTTTCACCGAATATCGCGCGCAGCAGTTTTTCTTCGGCAGAGAGTTCGGTCTCACCTTTCGGGCTGATCTTCCCCACCAGGATGTCACCCGGGTTGACCTCGGCCCCGATGCGTATGATGCCGTGTTCATCCAGCTCTCGCAGACTTTCCTCACCCACATTGGGGATATCCCGTGTGATCTCTTCGGGTCCGAGCTTGGTATCTCTGGCTTCAACTTCGTGTTTTTCTATATGGATCGAAGTAAACTTGTCATTTTCCACCAGGCGGTCGCTGATAATGATGGCATCCTCGTAATTGTAGCCTTCCCAGCTGGCAAAGGCACAGATCACATTGTGTCCCAGCGCCAGTTCTCCCTTGTCGATGGCCGAACTGTCCGCAATAATACAGCCGGCATCCACCCTGTCACCCTTTTTTATGATAGGTTTCTGGGTAATACAGGTGCCCTGGTTAGTCCTTACGAACTTCATCATCTGATAGACGTCTTCGATACCATCATCCCGGGTTATTATGATCTGGGCGCTGGTTACCGATGTGACCACACCCGCGTTTTGAGCGAAAAGCAATTGGCCGCTGTGCCTGGCTGCTTCAGCTTCCATGCCGGTTGCGACCAGCGGTGCCTCGGCCCGGATCAGCGGTACGGCCTGGCGCTGCATATTGGCGCCCATCAGAGCACGGTTGGCGTCATCATGTTCCAGGAAGGGTATCAGGGCTGTTGCCACGCTGACAATTTGCTTGGGTGAAACATCCATCAGGTCTATCTGCTCTGGTGTAACAAAAAGATAATTGTCGGATTTCCTGGCTTCGACGGTTTCTCCAATGAACTGCCCGTTTTCATCCAGATTGGCATTCGCCTGGGCGATGGTAAATACATCTTCTTTATCGGCTGACAGGTAGACCACTTCTTCGGAAACAAAGGGAGCTACCTTTATCATAAAGTCCGGCATTTTGGCGATTTTGGGAGCAATCTTGGCTGTAATAATGTTCCCTGGTTTGACCAGTACTTTATCATCGATGTCCTTGATTGTTTCAACGGACCGTTTGCCCGCCAGCCTCTTGTCTTTATTGCTCAGTTCCTTTATCAATATCCGGTAGGGGCTTTCAATAAAGCCGTATTCGTTTATTTTGCTGAAGGTGGCCAGTGAACCTATAAGGCCGATGTTAGGACCTTCCGGGGTCTCGATGGGGCAGATTCTTCCGTAGTGGGAATAATGCACATCACGTACATCAAACCCGGCCCTTTCCCTTGAAAGGCCGCCGGGGCCCATGGCGGATAAACGGCGTTTATGCGTCACTTCGGCCAGGGGGTTAGTCTGGTCCATGAACTGTGATAGCTGCGATCCGCCGAAGAATTCGCGGACGGCGGCCACTACAGGACGGATATTGACCAGAGCACTGGCTGTAACCGCCTCGGTTGGAATGATGCTCATGCGTTCCTTGACTACTCTCTCCAGCCTCAACAGCCCGATGCGGAACTGGTTCTGAAGAAGTTCGCCCACTGTGCGTACGCGGCGGTTGCCCAGATGGTCTATATCGTCTCCGCGGTCCTTGCCGTTATTAATCTGAATGATATGACGGATGATTTCAACAATGTCATCCCGTGTGAGACAGCGGGTTTCTTCGGTAACCTTCAAGCCCAGGCGGCTATTCAGTTTATAACGCCCGACGTTGCCCAGGTCATAGCGCGCTTCATCAAAAAACAGGTTGTTGATCAGCTTGCGGGCGTTCTCAAGGTTAGGAGGATCGCCAGGCCTTAGTTTACGGTAAATATCTATCAGGGCTTCAGATTCGTCCTTAACGCCCAGATCGCGCTCGACGGTGGTTTTCATGTACAGATGTTCGGGATTACTATCGACATCTTCTACCAGCTTGAATAATTGCTCATCGGTGCCATACCCGATGGCGCGTAAGAGTGTGCTCATAGGGATTTTTCGTTTGCCGTCGATTTTTCCCGCGATTACATCCCTGTTGCTGGTCTCAAACTCCAACCATGCTCCGCGTGTAGGTATGACTTTGCCCGAGCAGAGCACGCGTCCGCTGGCCGGGTCGTCTTTGGCGGTAAAATAAACACCCGGTGAGCGAAGAAGCTGGCTGACAACGATACGTTCGGCGCCGCTGGTAATAAAAGTACCCTTGGCTGTCATGAGCGGTATATCGCCGAAAAACAGATCCTGCTCCTTTATTTCTCCGGTCTCCTTTACCAGAAGACGGGTCCTGACATACAGAGGAGCGGAATAGGTGAGGTCTTTTTGTCTGCATTCCTGTTCGTTGTGGCGCGGTTCGCGAAATTCATAGCCTACAAAGCTTAGCTCCAGGCGGTTGCCCGTAAAGTCTTTGATAGGTGAAATTTCTTCAAACAGTTCCTTGAGCCCTTTTTCCTGGAACCAGCGGAACGAATTAAGCTGGACTTCTATCAGGTTGGGTACTTCCAGTATCTGGGGCAGGTGAGAAAAAGATATGCGGCCATCAGAAGCTCCGGTTCCGACACACATTGATACCATAAAAACTCCTCACACTTTATTCTAAAAACCCAAAAATCAGCTTTATTACAGCGCTATGCGGCAATAGAGGAAACTATTAGACCCATTTTGAAATGCGAGTAACGAAGAGGCATATCCACAAACTACTATATTATCACCTCAAATAAAAAATGTCAAGCCCACCCATCTACCTACTGCTTGTGGTAGTTTCGACAGGCAGGCAAACTTATTTTTCTATTCTATTAGCTAACTGATTATTTTCATTCAGTTAAGTTATTATACCACAACCTTTTTTTTCTTGTGAAGTGCCAGTGCTTTCCGCTATAAAATGCAAAATACCCGTACCGACTGCTTTTAAGGGATCAGGGTTTTTATTTGTACTATTTGTACGAGATAGGGTAAAATTAACCAAGTTTTGAAAAAACGCATTCGAAGGACGCAAGATTATTATACTCATTCAATAATATCCGCTGTGATCGGTGCTATTGAGTTTTCCTGGAGATATTTTTAAAACACAGTAAAGGGGAGTTAATGTGATTGAAATAAGTTATCAGCCAGCCAGTATTATTGGAGGATATACCGACCGTATACTCCGGATCAATCTGGATAAAGGAGAGATATCCATTCAGGAGTTGCCGCCTGACTTTAAGACTATGTACACCGGTGGCCGGGGATATGCACTGAAACTCATCTGGGATGAGACCAACCGTGAAACCCGCTTCGATAGCCCTGAGAACATACTGGTGATGGCCAGCGGGCCTCTGGGGAATGATCCGGGATTCCCCGGTACCGGCAAATTTATCGTTGGTACGATTTCTCCGTTAACCGATACTTTTATTGATTCGAATGTGGGAGGACATTTCGGGCCGTTGTTGAAGCTTGCGGGATTCGATGCGCTGGCCATATCAGGCACCGCCAGAGAAGAAGTCATTATTTCAATTGACGGCAATGCGAAAAAGATCAGCATTGCGCCTGTACCGCATTTCGACGGAGATACGGATAAAGGGGCGCTTTCATATGGAAATAAGCTGATGGAAGCTCAAAGTCAGGGTTCATTGGATGATTCTTACGCGGCGGTAGTTGCCGGAGAAGGAGCGCTGTATTCCCGGTTCGGCATTATCAACAGCCTGTTTTTTGATCAGCGGCGCAAGCGTATCCGTTCCAAGCAAGCTGGCCGGGGTGGTACCGGAACAGTTATGCGGGCAAAAAAAATACGAGGCATCGTAGTGCATTCCAGCTTGCCTAAAGCTCATGCTAATAATGCCATAAACAAAGATATGGTAAGAGATGCCGGGGCCAGGCTTAAAGAAGTTGTTGCCAAATACGACCCAGTACAGCTTAACCTGATTGCCTGGGGCACCACAGGGCTTTCGGAGTATTTGAACAAGTTCCATATATTTCCCATCAACAACTATCAATATGGTCAGAGCCCAGATGCTCCAAAGCTTTTTGCCGGTGTCTTTCTCGATAAATATTTCAGTAAAAAGTTACCGGACGGCTGTTATTACGGGTGCAACCTGGCTTGTGCCAAGGGTGCGGAAAACATTGTTTTGACACGGGGACCCAAAAAAGGAATAACGGTTAATATAGATGGCCCGGAATACGAGACCGTTGGAGCAGTCAGCAATATGGGGATATTCGATCCTCAGTTTGTTATGGAATACAACTGGTACTGCGATGAATACAGCCTTGATACCATTTCGCTGGGTGTAACCACCGGATTTTTTATGGAATGCGTTGAACAGGGATATTTGAGCGTCCAGGATATTGGCTATAACCTGACATTCGGCAACATTGAAGCCGCCGACCGGCTTTTACATGAAATCGCACAATCGAAAGGTTTTGGGAAGATAGCCGGGCAGGGAGTTGCCCGCGGGAAGAAATGGGTAGCTGCCAAATACGCAGAGAGGAATAATATAGCTGAAGAAAAGGTCATGAGCGAATTAAACAAGTTCGCAATGGAAACCAAAGGGTTAGAGTTTTCAATGTATGTCACCAAGGAGTCATTGGCCCAGCAAGGGGGGTACGGCTTTGCTCTCAAGGGACCTCAGCATGACGAGGCCTGGCTAATTTTCATCGATCAAGTACGCAAGGAACTTCCGACCCTTGATCAAAAAGCAGATGCATTGAAGTGGTTCCCCCTTGTTCGCACCTGGTTTAATGCCGTCGGGCTTTGCAAACTGCCGTGGATTGATGTGAGACACCCTGAAGCAGCTAATACTCTTGAGCCTTCGAAAAATATTCCATCACTGGATTGCTATGTTAGTTATCTTAACGGCACAACCGGAAGCACGAAACAACTGCAGGATATACTTGATGATTCGGAGAGATTGCAGTTGCTGCAAAAGCTGGTAAACCTACGACAGGGGAAAGGTACGCGTTCTTCCGACCAGATTCCTCTGAGAGCGATGGCGCCCGTATTCCCCAACGAATACACGTCCCGCGCCGAGTATTATGATGAGTGGTTAAAAGATAACGCAGGTAACGGAGTCCTTCCTGAAAGCCAGGAACTGAGACATAAACTCCTCATTGAGAAGAGGTTGGATCAATACCGGCAGCTATGCGACATCGTTTACGAAAAAAAGGGTTACAACTCAAATGGCGTACCGAAGCGGGAAACGGTTGAAAGGTTCGCTCTGCTGGACCGGCAGGCGGAAAACCTGCTCAAGCAATATGTAGAGTGAAATGATTGTCAACCGGGTTTTCAGGAGTCTGAATGAATGTCAGCCTGGCAGTAACAATTGAATTATTAGGGACTCAACGGGCTGTTGCCGGCACCGAAAGCATCGACATGCCCATCGGAGAGAGGACTACGGCTAAAGACGTTTTACCTTTCCTGAAAACCAGATTCCCGGATATGGAGCTGGATGATAGCAAGCTGCTGGTAGCCATCAACCATGAAGTAGTATCACCCGAAAGAGTACTGAAAGCTGATGAGACCGTCTTTCTGGTGCCGCATATTGGCGGCGGATAAAGGCACTAACCCCGGGCTGATTTGCACCAGGAGTCGATATGGCTACAGCGTGCCGCCCGGGTCACCTGCCGGCTTGGCAATTAGAAGAAGGTGACCGGGGCCTGCTTGCCGGAGGTTCAACCAGGCTTCGTGCTATACGCAATTGATTTAGACGATATAATCAGACCTTGTAGATCCGGCACAAAAGAGCCCGGGCATACCAGCCCCCGGTCACGGGGTCCAGAGACGCCTCATCGTTAGCAGTCAACACATTGGCATTAGATTCCCATAGCCCGTGCAGAGAAGGTTCTGGGCCGGGTTTCTCCGGAAACCACCAGCTCGCCTGGGCGTTTACCACATTGGGGAGAATCCCCTCATTCAGGCGGGCTCTTTGTTTGATCCTTCCCCGCCGGGTTTCAATCCATATCCAGTCACCCTGATTGATTCCCAGCTTTGCGGCTGTTTCCGGGTGAACATCAGCTAACGGATCGGGATGTCTCTCCCGTAAGCCGATGCCCATTTGACGGTATTCTGAATGGAAAAAGGGCATGAAATGTCCGCCGGTACATAAAATCAAAGGATATTCCCGGGCAATTTCCGGAGTACTGACAGGACTTTCCACGGGTTCTTCATAAAACGGCAGGGGGTCGTATCCCAGTTTTTCCAGAACAGTGGAATAAAGTTCAACCTTGCCGGTGGAGGTAGGAAACCCGGTCTGCTCATATCTTTTATAACTTTTATAATCCGAGATTATAAACCCGGTCTCCACAAACTGTTCATAAGTAATTCCCAGAGGACTTAGCTGGTATTTGACAGCGTCCTCATAAGTTTCCCATGGCCAGTATTCAGCCTGTCCCATCCTGATCCCGAGCTCGCGCCAGAACGTGTATTCGTCCCGCCGTTCAGCTACAGGTGGAATAGCTCTCTCCCCACCCAGTACGGACTCGGAAAAATCTTCATGGGTAGTGCACAGAGGTCTCTCCATCCAGCTGGCTGCCGGTAATACATAATCTGCCAGTTCAGCAGTAGAGGTTAACCAGAACTCATTAACCACGTGCAATTCCAGGTCAGGGCTTTTCAAGGCTTCGTATGCCTGTCTGGTATCGGCAGCCCACATCAAAGGATTACTGCCCCAGGTTATCAGACTTTTTACCGGATAAGGTTCTCCGGAAATTATGGCCTTCCAGAGAAGCGACGGTGTTACTCCGAGACGGTGCATCGAGGGTTCCGGCTCGCCATATATCCGCCGATAATGGGGTGCCGTCAGGTCGTAACCGGCCCATGTCATAAGTTTATATTTGTCCAAACCCAGTTGTTTCTTTTTCTGCTCTGCGGGTATTTTGTCGAGCAATTCGAAATTGGATTCCCTGATAAAGCGTTTTCCCTTTATTTCCGGTCCTGCACAGGTGATCGAATTACCCCCTTCGTTGTCCAGGTTGCCTGTAATGGCCCGCAGAGCGATGCGGGCTTGCTCTACCCTGATGCTGTTCCGGCCTATCATGTCCGTGGCCAGCCCGCGCACCAGTACAGCCGGTTTTGTGGCAGCAAACATCCTGGCAGACTCGATAATCCGGTCAGCGGGAATTCCGGTTATCGAAGCGGCTTTAAGGGGAGTGTAAGCCTGCACACGCCGGGCTAATTCCTCAAAGCCATAAGTCCATTTTTTCACAAATTCTCTGTCATACAGACCCTCGTTGATGATCACGTTCAGCCAGGCAAGAGCCAGTGCACCGTCTGTACCCGGACGCAGCTGCAGCCAGATATCGGCTTTTTCGGCTGTTTTGGTCCGGCGGGGATCGATCACAATAATTTTAAAATTGCCCTTCTGTAAGCGCCTGTTAATCGATCCCATCATTCTGGATGAGGTCTCGGCAGGATTTTGTCCCCATAATACCAGGCAATTGGTACGCGAAAGCCCGGGTATCATCAAAATACCGCCCAGCATTGCCATCTGTAAAGAATTACAATTCAGCATACAGCTGATGCCGGGGTGAGTGATATTCTGCGGGTTTCCATAGAGACTGGCGAAACGGGAGCGCGGCCAAAAGGGAGAACCCCGGTATGTGCCTTCAGCAAAGGCCAGACTTTCAGCACCAAATTCAGCTTTGAGATCTTTCAACTTTTGGCTGATTTCGTCGAGGGTTTGATCCCAGCCTATCCTCAGCCAGCGGCCTTCACCGCGCTTTCCCGCCCTTTTTAGAGGATAGTTCAAATGGTCGGGATGATACAGCCATTTTGCGGCATATGCCGGTCTTTCACAGACATGTCCGTGTGACAGGGGATTTTCTTTGTCTCCTTCTACAGTGGTAACGATACCATCTTTAACATGGACTAATACGGGACAATCTGAAAAACAGAAACCGCATGCGGCTTTTTTGATTTCCTCCGGAGCCATGGCAACCACCTCCTGCCAGAGTATGTATTCTGCTGATTTTGCATCTTTATCCGGGGATCCTTTATTGGGTACTTAATCGTACTCGATTCATAGAATAAGAGTATCATATTGGGGAAAAATTACCCAACAAACTATAAGTAATCATTTTAGACGTCCTTCTCCCATGCGACTTCCCCGCCTATCAGGGTCATTTCAACCTGGATCTCCTTTATTTCTTCTGCCGGGGTGACAAGTGGATTGCGGCTCAGCAATACCATGTCCGCCAGTTTGCCGGGGGCAAGCGAGCCAAGCTGTTTTTCCCTGGAAGAAGCCAGGGCTGCATTCAAAGTATACATCTCAAGCGCCTGTTGGATACTGACGGCTTCACCGGGAGTCAATACCTCTCCCTGTTCCGCCCGGCGCGTCACGGCGGCATATATGCCGATCAGGGGGTTGTTAAAGGCGACGGGAGAATCCGAGCTTCCGGCGACGGTAAGTCCTTCATTCATGAGGGATTTAAAAGGATAGATCCATTGTTGCATACCGGCTGAAACCTGGGAAAGGTACCTTTCTCCGCTGTAGTAGATAAACGGCGGTTGACTAACCACTACCACTGATAAGCCTCCGCCTGACTGCCGACCTGAAATCAGCCGGCCAAGTCTCTCTCTGAGATAGGGGGGACACTCCGAACAATGCTCGATCCGCTGGGGTCCGGGTTGAAGTGACAGCCGTGTGCGGGCATATTCCAGGGCGGTAATAGCTGCTTCAACCTCTGCCTGCTCCACCGCATGAATGGCCGCCGGGAAACCGTTTTGCCATGCTTCTACTACCATCCGGTTGAGTTCATCCTGCCCGGGATAAAGCTGTCTTCCGTCGGAGTTCAAGACTATTTTCAGATGCCCGACATGCAGATCGTTGTCGCCGGAGCCTGCTGCCAGCCCGTTTTCCCTGAATTCCTTCAGTGCTGCGAAACCCGGCATGAAGCTGATCCGGCTCCTGATTATCCCCCGTTCCTTAAGACTGCGGAAGGTCTGCCAGCGCTCGAAATCATTGGATGCAGTGGCTTCTCCGATCGAGGTAATGCCCAGTGTCAGGTATTGCTCATTGA
>CAYLVC010000034.1:0-10661 GCA_964387005.1 uncultured Dehalococcoidales bacterium
AAAGAATCGGGTTGCAAAGACCTGGGCATCCATACTGAAATGATCAATGACAGTGTGATGGAGCTGATTGAAGCGGGCGTTGTAACGAACCAGCGAAAAAAGCTCAACCCTGGTAAATCCGTATTCTGTTTCGCCGCCGGTTCCAGGAAGCTTTATGATTTTATCAGTCACAATCCGGCCATGGCCGGATATCCGGTTGATTACACCAATAGCACGGTTGTCATAGGCAGGCAAGAAAAACAAATCGCCATTAACAGTGCTTTAAAGATCGACCTGAAAGGACAGGTCTGTTCGGAATCGATTGGATTCCGCCAGATCAGCGGCACCGGAGGACAACTGGAATTCACCAGGGGAGCCTATGCATCTCCGGGAGGTCGTGCGTTTATCTGTCTCCACTCTACCTACACCGATAAAAACGGTCTAACTTCCTCCAGAATAGTCCCGGCGCTGGAAACTGGAGACACCGTCACCGTACCGGCTACGGATGTATCTCATATAGTCACCGAATTTGGCGCAGTTAACCTTAAAGGGCAAACGGCCTGGCAAAGGGCTAAAATGTTAATCTCCATAGCTCATCCCGCGTATCGAGAAAAACTGGAAAAAGATGCTGTGAGTCTGGGGCTAATCACACGGGGAAGCAGGTGTTGTGGCCTGTAGGCTGGTTCGGCAGCGAAAAATAGCGTCAGGTGTCTGTAATCTCTTTAATCTGAGATGCAACCTCAGTCTCAACCAGCCACTGTTGAATATCTGGCAGCAGGTTCCGGCGTATTTTACTTTCCACGTCAGCATCTATTTTGCGGGCTTCAGTTAACATAGCCTGAAGCGCTATTAACGTTAATTTCCGTTCATCAAGTCCGAATTTTCTGGCGGCATCTCTGACTGCGGCCAGCGTTTCGTTAACTGTGACGACTAAATCCATTCCGGATTCCAATGCATTTTTAATTATCCCCTGACTGGCTCCCCGTACAGAGTCCTCAGGATCAGCTTTATGATGCATTAAGGCATTCACAATTCCGGTGACAGTGGGATGAATCAACCGGGTCGTCTCGTGTTTGCTTTCTACCGCAGCCTGCATCGCCCCGCGTGCTGCGTGTTCAGCGTATTCAGTAGGCCAGAACGGTAAATCATCCCTGTTGTTCCATAGTTTGATAAGCGCCTTCTCCAGAGTCCTGGTTATTAGCATCGGGAAATCCCGGCTGCGGGCTGCTCTCTGGGTAATCCGCCGGGCGGTCTCGGTCAACTGATAGATGGTCACGCTGATAGCCACATCAAAACCTGGAACTTTTTGTAGAAATGCCAGGGGAAATATATTGGTTATACCCAGCAAGGGCGCGGCGTTCACTCCGCCGGATGAAGCCCTGGACTGTGCCAGCAGTTCTCCCAGTACTATCTTTCTATCGACCTCCCCTTTCTCTTTAACTGAAGCTAGGAGTCTCAAGGTGTATAAACCTACAACAAAAGCAACGGCGAAGAGAAAAGAAAAACCGACAATGTTCAACACTCCGACATGGACGTGCTGTCCGGCACTGGACCAGTTAAGATCAAGTCTGAGTTCCTGTTCACTGAAAAACCTGGCCAGCAAACCTCCTATTATCGGCCCTAAACCGGCGCCAAGATTATTTGCCAGTGTTGCCCCTGTCAAATAAGGGGTGGCGTCTCCCCTGGGGGCCAGCTTCATTCCCAGGGTTCCAACAGTTAATGTAACTCCTGATGCGGCAACGCCATAAAAAATATGTAATATAATCAGAAGCGGCAATGTCAGAAAATGCTTTTCGGGAGTAGCGGTGAATATCCATCCCAAAATAACCAGGAGATACAATGAGGCGCACAGAGACAGAATGACCTTGCTGCCAAAACGATCGGAAAGTCTTCCCCACAGCCTGAAAAACAGGATATTGGAGATCTGACTTAATACTGAAAGTGATATAACCGCCAGTAGTGTCATCTCCAGTCTTTGCAGCATATATACGGCAAAAAAGGGCACTACCAGGTTCAGAGAAATACCCCAGAAAAACAAAAACTGGATAAATTTCCTGAAATTCGGGTCCTGTATTGGAATTATCAGTTTTTTCCATAAGCCGGACTTTTCGCCTTGAGTGGTTTGCATCTCAGGCTCAGGCATCCTGGAAAGAAACTGGGGACTGTTCAACGCCAAAAATACCGCTCCGAAAAGCAGTACCCACATATAGCCGTAAATAGCATTCTCAGGTGGGAAGCGGTCTTTCCAGAAGTCTACGAAAAAGGCTGCTCCCATACCATAGACAGCAGCCGCCGTCGTAGAGAGTGCCCAGCGCCGGGAGAAGAATTCCCCCAATATTCGCTGCGGGACCAGGTCTCTGACCCAGCTGTTCCAGCTGCAATTGGTGATGGCGTTAAAAGCGAACCTGAAAGTAATGATTATCAGAAGTGCCGTTACAGGTTGTGCGCCGGGTGTTTTCATATATAGCGGCACAAGTGCCGCCGGAATCCAGAGAGATTGAGCAATTATGGCTGAAATAACAGCTATCAGCTTACGACGCCGAATTTTTTCGACCAGGAACACCGTGGGAATCTGGAGCAGCTGCATCATAAAAGGCAAAGCAGCAAGAATACCAATCTGAAAATTATCAGCCCCCAGGGCCAGGGCATAGGCAGCTAAAAGCCCGCTGGTTGTGATGCTCAGGTATCCATTGGAAACAATACCTTCCCAGGTCATCATGTGCAGACCATGAGAAATTTCTTGTTTCGTTAATTCGGGTTTTGGAGTAAACCTTTCACGCAGATTCATCAATTAAAATCATAGCATAATCACGGTCTTAGTAAATATCAAATTATGCACGATCAGGTTCACTCTCTCCTGAGTAAAATGTTCATGCTGTAAATCATGCCTCTCCAAAATACAGGTAACACAACCGGTTGAATATAATGAATATATTTATCCGGGAAATAATAAACCCTGGCGCTGATGGACAGCGCCAGGGTTTATTGATTTTCAGGAAAGTCTTTATTACAAGGTTCTGCCGATTGCCTGGGCGACGAGCTTCAACTCATTCATCAACCTGGTAAAATCCGAGGGTGTCAGCGACTGCAGCCCGTCCACAAGGGCTTCTTTGGGATTGGGATGCACCTCAATCAGCAGACCGTCGGCTCCGGCAGCAACAGCGGCTTTAGCCAGAGCGGGGACCAGTGAATAGTGCCCGGCAGCATGGCTGGGATCAACGATCACCGGCAGATGACTGAACTTTTTTATGACTGCAATTGAGGAAATATCCATCGAAAAGCGAACACTGTCCTCAAAAGTGCGAATACCCCGCTCGCAAAGAATCACATTCTCATTGCCGCCAGCCAGCAAATAATCGGCAGCAGTAAGCCATTCGGTAACAGTATTAGCCAGACCGCGTTTCAGTATTACAGGGTTTTTAATTTGTCCCAGTTCTGTCAGAAGACTGAAATTTTGCATATTGCGGGTACCCACCTGCAAAATATCGGCATATCCCATGATCAGTTCCACCTGGTGAGGGTCCACGACCTCGGTAACTACGGGTATATCATATTTCTTCTTGACTTGCGCCAGTAACTCCAGACCCTTTTTCTCCAACCCCTGAAAACTGAATGGAGATGTGCGGGGTTTAAAGGCGCCGCCCCGCAAGACCAGAGCGCCGGCTTCTTTCACTATACGGGTTGCTTCCTCAAGCTGTTTTTTACTTTCAACGGCACACGGCCCGGCCATAACTACCAGTCCTTTCCCACCCACTTCTGCATGGCCTATTTTTACTACCGTCTCTTTAGATTTAAATTCTCGGGAGGCCAGCTTGTAGGGTTTCATGATGCGGGTCACATTCTCCACACCAGGGAATACCGCAAAAATGTCGGTTGATATCTGCCCCGTATTACTTCCTAAAATGGCTATAACGTTGATATCCGTGCCTTCATTTAGCTGAACACTAAAGCCGAGAGATTTTGCCCTCAAGACAACGTCGTCAATTTCCTGCTTGGCGGCATTTTTTCTCATTTTAACTATCATATGGTTACAGCTTCCCTCCAATAAAGATTACATAACTACTATATATGAGTATAAGACATTTATATCCATATATCCAGCCTGGCTTCAAGCGGAAACAGGCAATTTCAGGCAAATTCAGAAGGTAATAAAGGTTATAATAAATACAGGGGGTGAAGAAATGGATGCTATTAGTTCAAATGATATTAAAGATCTGCTTCACAGCGGTGAAGAAACGTATGTATCTATTATCATGCCCACACATCAAAAAGGAGGAGCAGCCCAGCAGAACCTGATAAGGTTCAAAAATCTATTACGCTCGGCAGAAGATAAGCTGCTGAGACAGGGCTTGAGGCTGCCTTATGCCAGAGCTTTTCTCAAACCGGTAGAACCCCTTTTAACGGACAGCCTGTTCTGGCGGCAGCAGGGTAATGGACTGGCAATATACCTGGCCAGAAACAGGTTAATGTATTACCGTCTGCCCCTGGCAGCAGAGGAGACGGTGGAAGTCGGAAAGAGATTTTTCATACGCCCGTTGATCCCGCTTTTAAACAGGTGCGGTCTTTTCTACATACTGGCAATAAGCCAAAATGAAAACCGTTTGCTGCAATGTTCGTCCGGAGGCTGCATAAGGATCAATGCTGCGAATATTCCTCCCCGTCTGGCAGAAGCCTTTCTTTCAGAGGGAATAAGCGAAACGTCCGGCAACATCCGGACCAGGATGGCAGAGAATAACACGGCACAGTTTGAGAGCATCCAATCGATGATTTCAAGCAGAGTTACTCTCAGTCAAGAACAAATATTGCAGCAATTAGAGCAAATTAACAAAGGTCTGGAAGTCATATTAGGATCGGAGCAGTCCCCCCTTGTTTTAGCCGGAGAAGAATTGCTGCATGCTTTATACCAGAAAGTGAATACATACCCTCATCTACTACGTCAGGGAATTGAAGGCAACCCCGATGGGATCAGCGATACTGCTTTGCGCAACCTGGCCTGGCCACTGGTTAACAGGCAGTTTGAACAGGAACAAAACGCCGCAATGGCTGAATACCGTAAAGCCGCCGGAACGGGTAAAACGGCGGACATGGACGGTGATATCATGACAGCCTCTCTTCAAGGCAGGATCAAGTTCCTGTTCATAGCTGAAGCAGTTACGCCTGGTTTTGCTTCAGCCAGAAAACGAGCTGACGTCAGAGGAGATATTGAAGATCTGGTAGACCTGGCTGTCCATAACACGCTCAAACACTCAGGTACTATATATGTTATCAAGAAGAAAGACATGCCGGGTAAGACCGCTTTACTGGCGTTATTGCGCTATTGAAGCAAGTTTTAAACCTTAACCGGAATTTACCCATAAAAAGGAAAAACCATTCGGCTGTTGCGATGCGGTAAGTAAACCTGGTCGTAAAAGAGACATCTGTCCGGATTAATTTGTTCTCAAGTTAAGAAGAACAATATTTGCTATCTACTTAAATTATATTACAATATACTCTATATACAGCTATTAGATGCTTTGACATTTGAATAAAAGGAGGACTTGATTGTTGGAGAATAAAGGCAGATATATACGCTGGTTTGAAAACATCAATAACAGCGATGTTCCGCTGGTTGGAGGTAAAAATGCCTCTTTAGGGGAGATGATAAGCACGCTGAAAACCTCGGGTATAAGCGTTCCGGAAGGTTTCGCCACCACTGCCGAAGCCTACTGGAAATACCTCGAAGCAAACCGGCTAAAAGAAAATATCACAAGACTGCTGGGCAGGCGGACTGAAGGAAAAGCCACGCTCGAGGAGACCGGTAAAGAAATAAGGCGGTTAATTTTACAGGGTGAGTTTCCGACGGATATCACCAGTGAAATCAGTGAAGCTTATATTAACCTGGGCAAGCGTTATGAGACTGAAGATGTGGACGTTGCCGTAAGAAGCAGCGCTACAGCGGAAGATCTTCCATCCGCCAGCTTCGCCGGTCAGCAGGAAAGCTTCCTCAATGTCAATGGAGTGGATGAACTGCTGGACTGTTGCCGCCGCTGCTATGCTTCCCTTTTCACAGACCGGGCAATTGCCTACCGTGAAGGACAGAAGTTCAATCACATGGAGATTGCACTCTCGATAGGAATTCAGAAAATGGTGCGCTCGGATCTGGCAGGTTCCGGCGTTATGTTTTCAATCGATACCGAAAGCGGGTTTCCTCATGTAATAATCATCAATGCCGCCTGGGGACTGGGGGAAAACGTTGTCCAGGGTTCAGTCAACCCGGATGAATACACCGTTTTCAAACCCGGTCTGGATGATCTCAGCCTGAAACCTATCATCGCCAAAAATACCGGCAGTAAAGAAAAAAAGCTCATTTATGCCACTGGCGGGACCAAACGGACTAAAAATATAGATACGCCGCTGTGGCAGCGCCGGGAATTCGTACTGAATGATGAGGAAATCCTGGTGCTGGGACGCTGGGCCAAAATTATCGAGCAGCATTATAAACGGCCAATGGACATGGAATGGGCCAAGGATGGAGAAACCGGCAGGCTGTATATCGTACAGGCCCGCCCGGAAACAGTACAATCCCAAAAAGTGGCCGCTTCCATGAAAACTTATGAGTTGTTAGAGAAAGGAACAAGGATATTACACGGCCTGGCGGTAGGCGAAGCCATTTCTTCCGGTGAGGTATCGGTAATCAAAAGGGCCAGCGATATTTCCCGCTTCAGGGATGATACCATTCTGGTTACTGAGATGACAGACCCGGACTGGGTGCCGATCATGGCGCGTGCCAGAGGAATTATTACCGACCAGGGAGGGCGCACTTCGCATGCCGCCATTGTCAGCCGGGAACTTGGCATTCCGGCTGTAGTGGGAACAGGGAATGCCACCCAGATACTGCGAAATGGAGACAAGATAACCTTGTCGTGTTCCGAAGGCAACGAGGGCTATATCTATGATGGCATCTTACAGTACAAAGAGTCCGATGTTAGTTTTGAGGGCATTCCTGAAACCAGGACAAAAATCATGATGAACGTGGCCAATCCAACGGCTGCCTTCCGCTGGTGGCGCTTACCCTGCCAGGGTATTGGTCTGGCCCGCATGGAGTTCATCATTAACAACATCATCAAGATCCACCCAATGGCACTGGTGCGATTCGACACAATCCAGGATGAGCAGGTCAAGCAGGAAATCGAAGAATTAACCACCGGCTATCAGGACAAAACTGACTATTTCGTGGAACACCTGGCTAGAGGGATCGGACAAATTGCCGCCTCGCAATATCCTCACCCTGTGATTGTAAGAATGAGCGATTTTAAGACCAATGAATATGCTAATCTGATCGGCGGCCGGCAATTTGAACCGCTAGAAGAAAACCCCATGCTGGGCTTTCGCGGGGCGTCACGCTATTACAGTGAGCGCTACCGCCAGGGTTTCGACCTGGAATGCATGGCTGTCAAAATGGCCAGAGAACAGATGGGATTCAGCAACATTATAGTAATGATACCCTTCTGCCGTACGATTGATGAAGCAGACAGGGTATTGCGCGTCATGGCTGAAAACGGATTGAAAAGAGGCGAAAAAAACCTCGAAGTCTATGTTATGTGCGAAATCCCTTCCAACGTCATTCTGGCAGAGGAATTCGCCAGGAAGTTTGACGGCTTTTCCATCGGCAGCAATGACTTAACCCAGCTGGTCCTTGGTGTGGACAGGGACTCGGCTTACCTTGCCAGGCTTTTCGATGAGCAGGATGAAGCTGTAAAACGCATGATGGCCAGCGTAATCGTCGCCGCCCACAAGACCGGACGCAAGGTCGGTATTTGCGGACAAGCTCCTAATGATTACCCTGAGCTGGCTGCCTTCCTGGTACGCTGCGGTATAGATTCGATTTCTCTTAATCCGGACAGTGTATTGCAGGTAAAAAAGCTGGTAGCTAAAATCGAAAATGAAAACCTATCTGCCAGCCGATAGTCATGACCGTTAACCAGGCGTAATATAAACTGCTCCCGGGTTTGTTGATCTTACGGGAGCAGTTTTTCTCCAGTCTAAATCTGCCGGGGTTTGACTAAGTCATATCCGATTTATAGTATTTTGAGGAAATAGAGGCATGGATAAACAGTATTGGTTTGTCCACCCTCTTGAAGTCCAGCGGACAATGTATCATTCCCTTTGGAATATACACGCTGGCAGGAGTTGTGATGATATGTCTTTCCTTTTCTGTTCCCAGACCCATTTCAATCTCTGCCCCCAGGTCTCCCATATTGTCCGCATCAAAAGATAGAAAATACAGATACATATCGAAGTCGTGTACATGCTCTTCTTTTTCCATCAGGACCGGTTTGGTTATGCGTAAAACCATCATGGTAAAATCGGATTTATAATCGCTTTCCCCTTTATAAATAAGCTCGGGTCCAAACCCTCCTGTGGCTACAGGATGACGAACGATATAGCGCCCATATTTAGATTCTGCCATTTAACATCCTCCAGTTTCCAATATTATACTTCCATGAAAATTGTTTAAATTACTTCCTTATACGTCCGGCGTAGGGGTATTTTCTTTAATATGTTATACTATTCCAGGAAGACAGGGTATGTCAACCGGATGAAGTCTCATTATTGCATTTGTCGAGTTGTATGTTATAATAAAGTGCGTCTATTGTGCGATGCATCTATAGAAAAATTGAATTTGGGGATAGTAGAGAGTAAATGGTAACTAAAGATGAAACGAACACCCTGGAAAAAACGCAGTGGGATTACGAGTTAGTGGTTATTATCAGCCCTGAAGTAGCTGATGATGCCCTTGATCCGTTGATCAACAACATCACCCAATATATCACGGGTAAAAACGGGACCGTGACCGAGGTTGCCAGGTGGGGTCGAAAGAAACTGGCCTATCCGATAAAGCATGTTCTGGAAGGCAATTATGTACTGGTTAAATTCAAACTAAATCCTGCCGCTAATAAAGAGCTTGAGAATAATCTGAAAATCACTGAAAAGATCATTCGCTATCTACTAATTAAAGTCGATTAGTCAGGAGGCGCCGGATTATGGATAACCAGCCAACGGCCCGAGAGGGTTTTCGCTCATCTGCCAGTTTAAACAAAGTGATGATCATCGGTAATCTGGGTGGTGATCCTGAAATGCGTTTTACTCCCAGCGGTAATCCGGTGACTTCCTTCAGAGTGGCCACCAACCGTATTTTTAATTCCAGCGAAGGTGAGCGCAAAGAGGAGACTGAGTGGTTTTCGGTGGTAACCTGGAACAAGCTGGCTGAGAACTGCAATCAATATCTTATAAAAGGACAGCGCATATATGTTGAAGGAAGGCTGCATACCAGGATGTGGGAAGGACAGGACGGGCAAAAACACTCGAGAGTAGAGATCATTGCCAGCAATGTTATTTTCCTCGACAAGAGGTCCGGTGCAGCGTCCTCCGAAGAGAAGAGCTTTGAGGGTGATACAGGTGATATAGAACCTCAGGATATACCGTTTTAACAGATATCGATGATATTCTATTTAATAGATTAGGGAGTTTTAAAGAGTGAACGACACCAAGATGGCAAGACCCAAGAAAAAATGGGAAGGGAGCAAATATATTCCCAAGCGCAAAGTGTGTGCTTTTTGCGGAGACAAGATCGACACCGTTGATTATAAGGACGCGGCCAAATTACGCCAGTATATTTCAGACCGGGGCAAGATCGAGCCCAGGCGTAAGACTGGAACCTGCGCCAAGCATCAGCGTGCGGTGGCAATCGCCATTAAGCGATGCCGTCACATAGCCTTGATACCATATATTCCTGCTCATATCAATAAGTCCGGCGGTGTGGGTGTTCGTTTTTAGCCCTTGTGCTTGCTGATTTGCAGGGAGATGGTAACAGGTTTATTCTGGTTACCCTTTTAAATTGTTTTCGACAGTTAAACAACAAAATATAACTAATAAGGAACTATTGTGGCTACAAAAAGGACATGGCAACCTAAAAAGATACCACGTAAAAGAGAACATGGATTCCTGAAAAGGATGAGCACCCGCGGCGGACAGGATGTCATTAAAGCCAGGCGGTTAAAGGGACGCAAGAGACTGGTAGTAGTATAGCTGGCGAATTTCCAGCGGGTACGCTTATGAAGAGCAATACTCGACTTGAAAAACCTGAGCAGTTTAAGGCGGTATATTCACAGGGCACAACTCAGGTTAACCGCTTTCTGGTATTAAAGGTTATGCCTAACCAGTTAGAAATATATCGCTATGGAATATCCATTAGTAAAAGGGTGGGAAACGCCGTAGCCCGAAACAGGATTAAGCGAAAGATTAAGGAAATAATCAGGTTGAATCCGCCATCAGGCGGATGGGATCTGGTTTTAATAGTGCGTAACCCGGCGGTCGAAAGCGATTATAGCCAGCTGGAAAAATCCGTAGCCAATCTGTTTTCCCGGGCTAATGTTTCGGCTGAATAAAATGAAAAATGTAGCTCTGGGGATGATTAAATTTTATCAAGCGACTTTCTCTCAGGTCTTGCCACCTCAGTGTCGCTATATTCCAACTTGTTCCGCGTATACTTTCGAGGCGATTGAGCGGTATGGTGTCATAAAAGGGGTATTCATGGGTACAAAACGGATCGCCCGCTGTCATCCTTTCCATAAAGGGGGTTATGATCCTGTTCCGTAACGCAATAACGGGGGTATTTGATCATTGAATTCTAAACGAAATAA
>CAYLVC010000034.1:10761-14146 GCA_964387005.1 uncultured Dehalococcoidales bacterium
TCTTTGCCTATGATGCAATTACGCTTCAACAGCGCTGGGTTTATCCTGTGGACGGATATCTGGCTCCTATAGTCAGCGCGATTACCATTTCCGGAGATACGCTCTTTTTCGGCTGCACCGATAAAAATGTATATGCTCTGGATACTGCTACCGGCGGCAAAAAGTGGCAATTCGCTACCGGCGGCGAAATCTGGTCCACCCCTTCATGCAATAATGATACCGTATTTGTCAGCTCTTTTGATAAATATGTCTATGCTCTGGATGCTTCAACGGGTAAGGAAAAATGGAAGTTTGCCACCCAGGCCAATAATGTAGCCCCCCCTATATCCGTAGATGGAATTCTATATGTCGGATCGCTTGATAGAAATATTTACGCTATTAATGAAAAAAGCGGTGACATGATCTGGAAGTTTGAAGGCGGAAACTGGTTCTGGGCCCGGCCTGTAAGCCTTAATGGGAAAATCTATGCTCCCTGTCTTGATAACAAAATCTACGCGCTGGACGCCAAAACCGGAAATAAGATCGCCGAATACAATCTGGAAGGGCAAATCTCCTCCTGGCCTGTTGTTGTAGAAAATAAAGTTATAGCAGCCACCAATAAGGGTAAGCTGTTCAGCATAGATACCGATAACCCTTCTGCCAGTGCAGTACTGGTATCAACTATTCCCGAAAACGTAACCGCACCATTGGGGGCTATAAAGGACGTGGTGTACATCAATGGACCTGATAACCATATCCACGCTTACAACATCTCCAACGGCGCCAAGTTTTCACCCATTTCTTTAAAGATCCAGTAAATAAACCTGACGAGTGAGGTATAGGTAATTGAACATCTGGGATATCGCCATGCTGCAGTGGATGATCAATGTGCTCATCACACTGTCTCATTTTCTTTTTAACAATTTTGGACTTACTATTATCGTCCTGACACTGATTATCCGTCTGGTATTGCTCCCGCTCACTCTAAGGCAGCTCAGAGCTACCAAGGCCATGTCTACGCTTCAACCCAAGCTGATGGAATTACAGAAAAAGTATGCCAAAGACAAGCAAAAGCTGGCGCAGGAACAGATGCAGTTATATAAGGACTCCGGTGTCAACCCTGCCGGCTGCGCCATACCTATGCTGATACAGTTTCCTATCTGGATCGCACTTTACCAGGCTATCGTTTTGACCCTGGCGGTTAATCCGGAAGCATTATTGAACCTTTCACGCTATTTCTATTCGTGGGCAATTCCTATGGCCTCTTTACCTCTTAACAATTCATTCCTGGGTATGAATCTGGCGACCCCCAATACAATCATGGCCATCATCGTCGGCATTTCCATGTGGGTACAGCAGAAAATGGTTACACCCACCAACCAGGATCCCAGGATGGCGCAACAAAGCCAGATGATGCTATGGATGATGCCCATTATATTTACTTTTTTCAGCTTATCTTTCCCCAGCGGTCTGGCCCTTTACTGGGTAATTTCAAATATATTTTCAATTGTGGTCCAGTATTACGTAACTGGATGGGGCGGACTTTCATTCAATTTCCGGGGCACCTCAAATAAAGGCGGTCACTCTGGTGGCTCAAGCAGTGATAAAAAACTTAAAAAACGCCTGGATCTTGAATCAGCCGCCGGAAAAAGAGGCACGGAAATATCACCAAAGGACACTTCAAAAGAAGGATTAGATGATGGAAAATCTGGAGATATCAGCCAGGACAGTCGAGGAAGCAACCAGAATAGCCCTAACCCGCTTAAACGTTGGTTTGGATAAAGTAGAAATCAGTGTTATAAATGAAGGAAGAAGCGGTATTTTAGGAATAGGCTCTGAAGAAGCCCGGATCAGCGTAAAATATTCACCCTGTTCTCAAGATAAAAACCTTGAAACAATCGAAACGGCCAGAGAAGTCCTTGAAAAGCTGCTTGCCATGATGGGTTTTCAGGCTGACGTAAACGTTATCGCCCCAGAGCAGGAACAGGACATTGATGGGGAATCAGCTTCCATAACACTCAATATTGAGGGACCTGACCTTGGAGACCTTATCGGACGCAAGGGTTCGACTATTGAAGCTCTTCAGTATCTGGTCAGGCTTATTACCACCAGGCTAACCAAAACAAGAACGCCTATTATGATTGATGTTCAATCTTACAGGCAACGCCGCTTTGATTCTCTGCGGACACTGGCATTGAATGTCGCCTTGCAGGTTAAAAACACGAAGTCATCCTGTCGTCTTGAACCGATGTCTCCATTCGAAAGAAGAATCGTACACATGGCACTGGCTGATGATCCTGACGTGATCACCGAAAGCACAGGAGAGGGTGAATCGCGCAAGGTGATAGTAATGCCTAAACGAAAAAACAGTCTGGCATGACCATTTGCCACCACGTGGATATTTATGATATGTTAGTTAAAAATGTGCTGTACAGGCGTTGAAGGAGACGAGTAAGAGTCAGGCGTTCACCCAGCGAATCTGAGGATGGTGAAAGCAGATGTGATAGCCTCTCTGAAAATCACTCCAGAGCTGCCAACCGAAACCGTATATCGAAAGTAGGCCTGGCCGGGACCGTCATCCGTTAATAGTGACGAGAACATTGATTATGTGTTCTGTTTGAGTGTCTCTGTTATCACAGAGAAACAGGGGTGGTACCGCGGATATTTTTTATCTCGTCCCTATCGGGGCGGGATTTTTTTTAGGAAGGGAAATGTAATGTTTAAACCAGTTGAGAGTAAAGTAAATTTTTCCAGCATGGAGGAAAATATCCTGCCGTTCTGGAAAGACTGTGATGTCTTCCGGAAGAGTATCGAAGCACGCAGGGATGGACCTCGTTTTACACTTTTCGAAGGTCCGCCTACTGCAAATGGCAACCCTGGTATCCATCATGTACTGGCCAGGGTATTCAAAGATGTGATTCCTCGATACAGGGTAATGAAAGGATACTTTGCACCTCGTATTGCCGGCTGGGACACTCACGGATTACCGGTTGAACTTGAGGTTGAGCGAAAACTGGGACTTTCTAACAAGGCGCAGATCGAACAATACGGCATTGCCAGATTTAATGAACAGTGCAAGGAAAGCGTTTCAGGTTATCTTGAAAACTGGAACAAAATGACCGAACGAATCGCTTACTGGTGTGACCAGGAAAATGCCTATGTCACAATGGACAATGATTACATGGAGACCTGCTGGTGGACCATCAAGCAACTCTGGGATAAGGGACTGATATACCAGGGGTACAGGGTAACTCCCCACTGCCCCAGGTGCGGCACCTCACTCAGTTCTCACGAAGTAGCCCAGGGATATGAAGAGAATACCGAAGACCCTTCAGTTTACCCTAAATTCAGGGTAACTAAAACAGGCAGCAGCTTATTATCCTCTCTCTCTTCTCAAAAACCGCTT
>CAYLVC010000035.1:0-9095 GCA_964387005.1 uncultured Dehalococcoidales bacterium
ATAATCATATATAACGACTTTTATTGTTGCATATACGGGTGGTTGCCGCAATCTGATTGGTCTGCCGACTGCGTAAAATAGTTAGGTGACCGGAGTATACTCGTTGGAGGCTCAACCAGATTGTGTCCTATCCGCAAAAACTTACGATGTTATATATAGTAAGATGAATTTGGGTATATTGGGAAATATCGGTTGGAGAAATACAATGAAGCTGAGTGCGCGCAATATTCTAAAAGGCAAAGTGGTACAGGTTAAATTGGGAGCGGTTAACACGGAAATCATACTGGAGCTACCCGGGGGCGCCCAGATAGTGTCTATTATCACCAGGGAATCCGCTGAAAACCTGGGTCTGGCCCCCGGTAAAACGGCTTACGCCATCATCAAAGCCTCTAATGTTATGATAGGGGTAGACTAAAATATTACAATATCTCTATCACCTTGCCCATTTCCGAGGTATCATAGCCGCCCAATGAGGATACTATCTCTTTGAATTCAACCCCCCGTATGACTTCGAGCAAGGGCTGAAGAAATTCGCTTTCGTAATATTCGCGCGGAATGGCCAGGTCGTAGCGTTCTTTCAGCAGTGGTATGAAATCCAACCCCAGGGCTTTGGCTGCGGCCATGATGCCCAGTCCCACATCTGCAGCTCCACTCATTACCGCAGCAGCTACGCCGGTATGGGTGGAGTCCTCACGTGAATACCCTTTGATTCCGGCGGGGTCTATTCCAGCCTGTTTCAGTTTATAGTCCAGCAGGACTCGCGTTCCGGAACCCGGCTGCCGGTTAATGAAAACCACATCCGGCCTGGAGAGATCGTTAAGACTGGTGATGTTTTTGGGGTTACCCCTTGGCACCATCAGGCCTTGATCCCGATATACCAGGTTCATCAGCACTGTCTCCCGTCCGTTCAATACCTGCCTGATGGAACTTTTGTTATATTCGCCGGTTTCTTCATCCAGTAAATGGCATCCGGCGATGTGAGCTTCTCCCCTCTTTAGCGCCAGCAGTCCTCCCAGACTGCCCACATGGGCTGAGGAAAGGCGCAGAGCAGGGTAATACTTGTGGAGGATGCTGGCTAAAAGATCAAGTGCAAGATCGTGACTGCCTATCGCCAGAATAGTATTATCGATTTCTTCCGGCGGTTTCCTGAGTTCTATTTCTACCTCGGACCCGCTGTCCACTCCCTCGGAAAACCGTGGAATATGCAGGATCCCGTCTGCCCGCACCAGTGACATGATAATGCCGGCCCCGCGTGAAAGGGGTGTGGCAACGATTTTGTTATTGATCCTTCCAAGCGTTACCCTCACGAATTCTTCCTGTCCCAGAGGGGATAGAAGTTTTCGTGTAATTGTAGCTTTAACCTTTTGTGGCAATGGGGGTATGCTGCCCAATAACCTGTAGATCAGAGGTTTAACAATCAGTTCTGCCGTCAGCAGTGCGGAAACCGGATAACCGGGAATGCCTATTAGCGGTCTGGTCCCCGAAATACCCAGGACTACCGGATGCCCGGGTTTCATGGCGATGCCGTGTACCAGAAGCTCCCCTGTACGGCTGACTACGGAAGAAGAATAGTCATGGCTTCCGGCCGATGAACCGGCAAGTATCAGCACCAGGTGGCAGTCCACCAGCGATTCTTCTACCGCAACGGTTATTTTATCCATGTCGTCGGGTATAATCGGAAAAATCCTGGTCTCTGCTCCCCAGGCTTCAAGCGTCCTGGCCAGCACAAGGGAATTAAATTCGATGATTTTTCCGGGAGAAAGAGCGGAACCGGGGCTGACCAGTTCCGATCCGGTGGGTATGATGGCTGCTTTGGGCTTGCAGCGAACCGGGACTTGGGTAAGGCCTGAGGTTATCATGGCTCCTATATCCTGGGGACGGATTAGATGGTTTTCAGGAAGCACCAGTTCAGAGGCAACAATATCTTCCCCCAGTGCCCGTACATGCTGCCAGGGAGCTACCGCCGCCCTGATTTCAACCTCGTCATTCTCCAGGGTTTGCACATCTTCTACCATGATTACCGCATCACAGTTCTGCGGGACCGGTGCACCGGTATCCACCCAGAACGCCTGTGAACCGACTTTAAGCTTTACAGGTGATGTCCTGGAGGCACCGTGAGTATCATCAGCCTTTACCGCTATACCGTCCATGGCAGCGGCCTGGTAGTGGGGAGAGGAGGTTTTTGCCCAGATCGTTTGGGCCGTTATTCTGCCCAGCGTATCAGCCACCGGTGTGGTTTCACCAGCCAGGGGTTTCAGTCCATTGACCTTTTCCAGTGATACGAAGAGACGGCTTAAGGCCTCTTCCAGTGAAATGTCTTCAAGATAGACCTGTCTTTCCATTTTACATCCTGAATAATTTATTTTTCCTCAGTTTATTTTAAAAACGTCTCACCTTGACGATTTCTCCGGATTTGAGTCCGTGCAGGTCCAGCGGTACGATAGCCAGCCCGTCCGCTCTGATAAGGGTTGTAATAAGATTTGACTCTCCGAACACAGGGGTGGCCGATAGAATTCCTTCAACAGTTGCCAGTTTTACCGGGACGTAATCTTCCCTGCCGGTAGTAGACGGGATGTTATGTGTTAATCTGGCTGTCACCTCAGGCAATTCAGGTATTGTGGTACAGCCGGCGATTTTGTAAATGGCCGGCCTGACAAACAGGCTAAAAGTCACCATGGTCGAAACAGGATTTCCCGGCAGACCAAAGACCGCTTTCCCCTGTGTTACCGCCATAATAACCGGTTTCCCCGGGCGGATAGCCACTCCGTAGACAAGTATACCGGGCTTGCCCAGGGAATCGATTGCCCTGTATGTCATATCCCTGGTACTGACCGAACTGCCTGCCGAAACTATCATTATGTCGGATTGTTCGATGTTTTCCTGTAAAATACGGTTCAAGCGTGAAAGATTATCCGGTATTATTCCCAGGGAAGTGGCGATCCCGCCGTTTTGTTTTACCAGGGCGGAAACAGTGTAAGTGTTTATGTCTCTTACCCTGCCGGGCTGCAACCGGCTTTCAGGCGAGATGAGTTCATCCCCAGTTGAGATGATACTAATCCTGGGTTTCCTGTAGACTTTAATCCTGGTTATTCCCAGTCCCATCAGGCCGCCGATGTCCTGTGGGCGCAGCAGGTGACCGGCTGAAAAAAGCAGTTCACCGTTTTTAATGTCATCTCCAATCCTGAGTATGTTTTCACCTGGAGCAACAGGCCTCACCACTTCAATAGAGGAGGCATCCACCGGCTGGGTATTTTCAATCATCACCACCGCGTCTGCGCCCTGGGGCAGCATGCCGCCTGTGTGAATTTTTACAGCCTTGCCCCTTTCCACAGCAACTGACGACGGCAGGCCCATTAGCATCTCTCCGCTTACTTTGAGATAAGCCGGAAACCCTTCACTGGCAGAGTACGTATCAGCGGAGCAAACAGCATAGCCGTCCATAGTAGAACGAGAAAATGAAGGCAAATTATCTGCTGCGTAAATGTCTTCGGCCATTATCCTGCCGGCGGCAGAAGCTGAATCCAGGCTCTCGCTTTCAACCAGAGGTCGAATATTTCTTTCCAAAACATGCCATGCATCAGCAGGAGTCACTACTTTAAAGAATTCAGGCATTATTGATCTTCTCCAGAGTGAAGTGCAATGTATAATATTATTTCCTGCACATATTCTATCAAATAATGCAGGCAGGTAACTAATTTCCGGAGAGAAATTTCATTTTTTGTATTCCGTATTATCTTAAACTATGATAGTATATTCTAATTGAAGGCCGCTGATGTTTTCAAAACAAATTGAAAAGAGGGAGATACATCATGACAATCAGGATAGTCACTGACAGCAGCTCCGACATCCCGCCTCAGATCAGAGAGGAATTAGGCATTACGGTTGTTCCTCTCTACGTGAGGTTTGGAAATGTGACCTTTAAGGATGGAGTCACCATTTCCAATGATGATTTCTATAAACGTCTGGTTAGCGGAGAGGTCTTTCCCAACACTATTCAGCCGTCACCTGCGGATTTTAAAGAAGTTTACGAGGGTTTGACTAAGGGCGCGGATGGAATAGTGTCGATACATCTTTCAGAAAAATTCAGCGGGACCAGCAACGCAGCCAGACAGGCCGCTGAACTGGTTAAAGACAAAATCCCTGTTGAAGTGATTAACTCCAATTCAATGACGATTGGGTTAGGCATGATCTGTATGGCGGCAGCCAGGGCGGCCAGAGACGGGGCTGATATGAAGACCGTAGTCACAGTCGCCAATGAAGCAATCCCAGATATCCATATCCTGACATTGTTTGACTCTTTAAAATATCTGGCTAAAGGAGGGCGCATCGGGCAGGCCAAGAGCCTGCTGGGTTCCCTGCTCAATATCAAACCCATTCTGTCCATGAAAGATGGAATTGTTGTTCCGGTCAGCCAGGTGCGCAGTTTCTCCAAAGGGCTTGAGCAGCTCTACCAGTTTATGTCAAATGCCCTGAAAGAAAAAGACAATGTTCAGGAACTGGCTATCATGTATAATACTACTCCGAAAGAAGCGAATACACTGGCAGAGCGTATATCTCCGCTGTATCCTCGTGAAAAAATAATTATGGGCCAGGCAGGACCAATCCTTGGCACCCACGCCGGACCGAATCTGGTGGTGGTTGTAATTAAGGGTAAAATACCGGCAAAATAAATACTGTCTCATTTCAATCTACAGGTATATGATGGTAAGGATTCCTGTATCCCGCCACACTCTTCTCCTATCAAGTGAGAGGAGCAGGGAGGCGGGGGTTAACTAAAAAACCGTCCAAGGATTTCCATGATGCGGTCTTTGCAAGGTGCGCCGGCTTTTGCGACCTGTGTGCTGTTCTTTTAACTAAAGCAGAATGATATAGTTTGTTCTTCAATGTAATGTTGGAGGTAACATATGAGACCTGTTAAATTGTTTACCGATAGTACTAGCGACTTGCCTCTGGAGGTAGTTAAAGAATTCGATATTGACATTATACCTTTATATGTAAATTTTGGAACACAGAGCTACAGGGATGGGATTGATATCAAACCCGCGGAGTTATACAGGAAAGTCAAAGAAACAGGTAAACTGCCAATGACCAGTGCGCCTACCCTGGCTGATTTTAACACAGCGTTTGAAAAATACGTCAATAACGGATCGGATATACTGCATATCTCGATATCTTCAAAAATATCCGCATCGTTTCAAAATGCCTGCAAGGCTGCGGAGCAATTTCCTGCGGGCAGAATAAAAGTAATTGATTCTTTGAATCTGTCCAGCGGTATCGGTCTCAACGTACTGGCTGCCGCAGATTGTATTAGACAAGGCCTGAATCTGGATGATACATATAAGGCTGTACAACCGGTTGTGGGGAAAGTAAGAAGCCAGTTTATCATCGATACCGTGGAGTATCTGCATAAAGGCGGCAGGTGTTCCGGGCTTCAGATGCTGCTGTCAAGTTTGCTGGAGATCCACCCTATAATAGCGGTATCGGATGGTTCGATGCATATGGCAGCCAAAATCAGGGGCAACAGACAGGTAGTACTGCACGGCCTGGAAAAAGACATCCTGAATAAAATAGATTCCATGGACATGAAAAGAATTATTGTCACCCATTCCGAATGCAGAGAGGACGCAGTCCGCATAGCGGATCATCTTAGAACTTTGAACAAATTCGATACGATTCTCATTGCAGATGCAAGCTGTGTTATAGCCTCACATTGCGGACCCAATACAACCGGGGTTTTTTACCTGGAAAAACCCGCGTAGCATTGTTTTAATTTTGTTTAAAGATCGCCGAATATCTTAGGGGCTTGCTGCCGCATAATATCAGCAATTTTCCTGGCTGTTGCCTGCATTTCGGGCAAGGCTGCGGGGCTGGTACGCATCTTGATAATATGTCTTATCTCGCGGAAATTCCAGGTGCAGATGATTTCCGTATAACAGGCATTGGGCAGGACATAACGGGCTATTTCCGGTTTGATCCCGGCATTCAAGAGCTTCCTGTAACAGTCCCAGGCGGCTGACATGGCCTGATCGTAGACTGTGGCCGTGTCAGGGTTGTCGCTGCCGCTGATCTCCGGTGGTGTAATATAGTCGGTTTTTGTCTCTTTTACGTAGCGCTGGCTGCGCTGAGAATAGCTGGCAAGGCGGTGTCTTACCAGTTCATGGGTCAAAGCCCGCGAGGCTCTTATATAGAAAGTGGCGGAGGCGTGTTCGATCAGGCTTTCATGTCCCTGTTTGATGCGGGCCTGAAGCCAGTTTTCATTGACGCCCAGATTGGCGCCGCTGGCATAACACAGCCGTCCGGCCTGTTCTACCAATTTCTCGTTATCCGGGGTTATGGCCAAAAGCCGGACTTCGACAGCATACTCCATGATCCCTGCTCCTTGATTGAAAGTTATATTTGATTATAAGCCGCCGGTGAGGTAAAAGCCAATAGCCGCCATATTGATGCCGACTATCTGTATCGGGGAAAGAAAGATGCCCGGCAAAATAGTTAATTGCGACCGTTTTCAGTATGTAATTTGTTCCGGAAAAGCTGTTATAATAACATTCAACCAGGTCAGACTGTACGACAGACACAGACGTAATTAGTATAACCTATTATCAAGGAGGTGTAATATGACGGAAGCTGTTTCGAGACCATCTTCTGCGGAAAAAATCACGGTGCTGAACCCGGCCTGCACCAGCGCCGTGGTTCCCAAAGTACCTCTGGCTGTCCGCAATATGAGCAGCCTGGATGGAAAAACTATATACCTGGTGGATATTGGCTGGGGTGGCCCTGCCGCAGCCTACAGCATATTCCAGGTGATACAGGACTGGTTCGCCCGGAATATGCCAGGGGTGAAAACGGTGCTGAAACGGAAAAAAGGCAACTTCGGAGATGACGATCCGGGGTTATGGAACGAAATCAAGACCAATGGTGATGCCTGCATTATCGGCATAAGCTGCTGAGACGGGTGTGCAGCGGCCTTGAGCCGCCACGCCAGGGAACTGGAACAAAGGGGTATTCCTACAGCCCCCTGCTGCGGGGAAAACGTGGCTAAATATGTTATGGGATGGGACAGGCTTTACGGCAGCGGAATCGACCTCCGCTATGTTATTTTTCCTCTGCCAACCGCAGGTGTGCCGCGCAGTGTGCATGAGAAATATGTCAATGGCAACGATCCGCTGACAGGCAAGCCGATAATGAGGGAGATTGTTGAAGCACTGACCAGCCCTCTTACTCCGGAAGAGCAATTCAAAGGAATGCCGGTGGGCACGGTGGAATCCAGGCTGCTTCCACCGGATACCGAGGAAAACCTGCAAAGGCTTTTTAAAGAAAGAGACTGGACGGACTACCTCCCCGTGGTGCTTCCTACCGAAGAGCGGGTGGAGGCTATGTTGAAAGGGACCAGTCATAAACCTGATGAGATTGTAAAAACTATCACCTGGCCAGGTGGAGCCAGGCAGCTTACAGTGGAAAAGACGGCTGTCTGTGCGGTAATGTCGGGGGCCAGGCCTGAGTATCTTCCCGTGATCCTGGCAGCTGCCACCAATGTTCCTTTCGGCAACTCGACTACATCGATGGCTAATATGCTGATCGTCAATGGGCCGGTACGGCATGAGATCGGCATGAATTCGGGTATTAATGCCATGGGACCATATAACGAGGCCAATGCCGTCATCGGCAGGTCTTTTACCCTGCTCTCTAAAACTGCCGGTAATCTCCACGCCGGGACAACTACATTCAGCACCCTGGGAAGCAACCTTCAGTACAATAACTGCTGTTTTGCCGAAAACGAAGAAGGACTGCCCGAAGGCTGGGAACCCTTGAGTGTCAAACAGGGATTCAAGAGAGATGACAGCGTTCTGACTGTTTTTACGGGATGGAGCTATATTTCCTGCGTTGGTGAAGCGCTGGTTTCTTACCCGCCCCACCTGTTGATACGCGATTACATGCGTTCTCTCTCTGCCCTGGGCTCGGCAGCTCTCCTTTGTGCTGACCCTCTGGTAGCTGATATTCTGCATGACCAGCATGGCTTTACTACCAAGGAGGAACTTGCCGGCTGGCTATCAGAGAACGTCAAGATGCCTGTTCAGCAGTACTGGGGCAATGGGGTTGTCACCACTTTTACCTGGAACATGGGTCTCCAGGGGCTTGAACCCTTTGCTTCATGGCAAAAGCTGCCTCCCGAAACGTTGATTGCTCCTTTCAACAATCCCCGGGCCATAAATACGGTAGTGGTTGGAGGCAAAACCAACAACCTCTGGTTTATCACGGATTTCCGTCCCGGCAAGGGGGTACTGATTGATGACTGGAGATAGTATCGACATGTAAAGAAAAAGGTCTTCCCTGGCAGGGAAGACCTTTTTCCCGGCTTTCTACTCATATTCCTTCGGTACAGCGCAGATCAATACCAGGTTTTGGGTCATGGAGGTGTTTTTGTACTGGTGCATTTCGTTGGGCGTGACCAGGGCAAAATCACCCTGGTTGACCGGGTGTTCTCCATCAGGAGAGACCAGTGCTCCGCTGCCTGAGATGATGTAGTTCAGGTGTTCGGAGGGGTGCTGATGGCAGGGCGTATGGCCTCCCGGTTCAATGGTAAACACCCGGAAGGAGAAATTGGGCACTCCATCCGCAACGGATAAAGGAATCTGTTTGAAAACTCCTTCAGCCCCTGCCATTTCCGGCCTTATTTTTTTTACTTTATCCAGATTTGTGATATACATGATGACCTCCGTTTTGTAAATCAATTAATCCGTTGTTTTTGAGGATAAAAAATCAATATCATTCCCGTCGGGGTCTTTAAAGCCAAAAGCCCGGCAGCCATAGTCGTAGTCCGCCGGTTCGGAAGTAAACAAAATAAATGTCCCTGAATTTTTCAGCCGTTCATATTCGGCGTCAACATCCTCAACCTCAAACATCAGTGTTAAAAACCTGTCGCTCCTGTCGGAACTGAGCTCTTCCAAATATCCCGGGTTCCATATTGCCAGTTTCATCTCGTTGAAAACGGAATGATGTTCGTCTCCTTTCGCTTTTAGCTGAAATATTTTCGAATAGAAGTCCACCAGCCTGGGAACATTCCTGGTATGGATACAGACACCCTTCAATTCCATAAC
>CAYLVC010000035.1:9195-12575 GCA_964387005.1 uncultured Dehalococcoidales bacterium
GGCAACGGTCTGCCCTGCAATCCAAGATTATAATAAAAGTGCAGGATTAGCAAAAAAGAAGAATCCAGGGATAGTGAATAACAAAAAAGTACGGATTTACTGATACATTCGATGGTCTTATTGTTATTACTTTGACAGAAGGACAGCTTTAAGGTTACAATCCCTGCAATACCCTTATCCGATCGCACAGGTTGATCTTGAAAAGGCCCTCTCATGTTAAAAAAACAGCAGTCGAACCACTACAAATGGTATATGCTGGCACTTTCGGCTGTTACTGCTACAGTGGTAATAGCCATTCCTTACTCATGCATGCCAGCGCTGTTCAAGGAAATCTCTGACGACCTCGGTTTAAGCCTGGTAGAAATCGGCTCTATATGGGGGATTTCCAATCTTGCGGCCATATTTGTGAGCCTGCCAGGCGGACTGATTGGTGATCGCTTCGGGATCAGGCTGGTGTTATTCATATCCTGCACACTGGTTGGCATAACAGGAGCAATGAGAGGACTATCAAATGATTTTTTTACCCTCAGCGCTGCTGTCTTTCTAAACGGCCTGGTAAGGGCAATTGTCCCCATAGTCATCACTAAAACAATCGCCATCTGGTTTAAAGGGAAAAACCTGGCTCTGGCCAATGGCATAGGCGCCATGGGGATGGGTCTGGGACTTATGCTTGGTCCTATGATCAGCGCAACTTATATGTCTCCCTGGCTGGGCGGCTGGCGGAATGTTTTAATTCTCTACGGAGTAATAGCAGTAACCACAGGAATTGCCTGGTTTATATTCGGCAGGGAACCTCAGAATTCCGGCGATACTCAGATTCACCCTGACAGAGTCCCCTTCGGCCAGGCTATTGCCAGGTTGATTAATAACAAAGCGGTCTGGTTAATCGGTCTGACCCTTATGTTCCGTTCAGCTTGCATCACCGGTATGATGGGCTATCTGCCATTGTATTTGAGGGACAAAGGATTTTCAGCAGCTGTAGCCGACAACTCACTGGCTATCTTTTTTGCAGCAAGTACGATATGCGTAGTTCCCTTTTCTCTTTTATCTGACAGGATTGGTTCCAGAAAGGCCATCATCATGCCGGCCTTGATAGTAACCACACTATGCGTCGGTTTGATCCCTGTAGTCAATGATTATACCATTTTTGTTTTAATGGTGGTGGCAGGCATATTCTTTGACGGTTTCATGTCTGTTATAAGCGCCACTCTGTTTGAAACACGGGGTGTAGGTTCAGCCTATTCCGGCACTGCACTGGGAATGGCTTTTACCCTGGGACAGATTGGCAGTGCGGGCTCTCCTCCTATTGGCAACAGCCTGGCGGCAATTGATTCCGGCTCGCCCTTTGTTTTCTGGTCTTCGATTTCCGTTCTGGCCATTGTTACTGCACTGTTTATTAAAGAGACAGGCTGGAGAAAGAAAGAGGTTGATCTCTCTGCCTGATAATTTGAGTATCACGACAAAACCTGTATACTGGAAATCAGGTATTGTACAGGAGTGAAGAATGACTGACGAAAAAAAACCAGACCAACAAGTAGGCCGCAGACCGAGAATTCTGATAGTCGGAGGCGTGGCGGGAGGAGCTTCCTGTGCTGCCAGGGCCAGGAGGCTTATGGAAAAGGCTGAGATCATCGTTTTTGAGCGCGGCCCACATGTCTCTTTTGCCAGCTGCGGGCTGCCTTATTATGTCGGAAACGTCATAAAAGAGGAAAATGACCTGTTGGTGGCTACTCCGGAGCTCTTCAAAAACCGGTTTAATATACAGGTCAAGCTACGGCATGAAGTAATATCAATTGACCGTACTGCACAGGAAATAAAGGTAATAAATCTGTCCAGCGGGGAAATAACCAGCGAATGTTATGACGCACTGGTCCTCTCTCCGGGGGCAACCGCCGTTCGTCCTCCTGTTCCCGGAATTGATCTGCCGGGTGTTTTTAGCCTGCGTACCATTGAGGACAGTCGTAATATGAAAAAATGGATAGCAGAAAGGAAAGTACAGAATGCGGCTGTTATCGGGGGAGGGTTTATCGGACTGGAAACTGCTGAAAATCTGGTGAACTCAGGAATACAGGTAACGATAATAGAGCAGCTACCCCAGATAATGCCAAATCTTGATCCTGAAATAGCTATCCTGGTACAGAAATACATGGCAGAAAAAAAAGTTGAGTTTTTTCTAGAAGAATCCGTTATTAGCTTTGACAACAATAGCGCTGACGGCCTTATTCGAGTGAAAACACGGCAGGGAAAGTCCCTTGATTTCGATATGGTCCTGCTGTCAACCGGCGTTCGTCCGGATATTATCCTGGCCCAACAGGCAGGGCTGGAAATAGGAAAACTGGGCGGCATCCGGGTTAATGAGCAAATGCAGACCAGCGATAGCAAGATCTGGGCGGCAGGGGATGCCGTAGAGGTCAAGAATTGTATTACGGGTGAGTTGATGCTTTTCCCTATGGCCGGGCCTGCCAGCCGGCAGGGGCGTATTGCTGCTGACGTAATTGCCGGGCGGCATTCGTGCTTCAGGGGTGTAGAGGGGACAATGGTCTGTAAAGTGTTCGGAAAAACGGTTGCCGCGACAGGTGTTAGCGAAAAAACCCTGGAAAAGTTTTCTCCAGCCATCCCTTACGAAAAAGTCTACCTTCATCCCGGCCATCATGCCGGGTATTATCCCGGGGCCAGCGTGATTGACATAAAGCTTATTTTTTCACTTAAGGATGGAAGAATCCTGGGAGTCCAGGCTGTTGGTGAAGAAGGTGTAGAGAGACGAATTGATGTTATTGCCATGGCAATACAGAAGGGATCGACTGTTTACGACCTGGAAGAAGCAGAAATGTGCTATGCCCCCCAGTTTGGCTCCGCCAAAGACCCGGTTAATATGGCGGGGATGATTGCAGCCAATGTCCTGAGAGGTGACAGCCCTGTGCTGCACTGGCGTGACATGAAAGACGGAACATATTTGGTACTCGATGTCCGCGAGCCGTTTGAATATCAAGCAGGACATTATGAAGGAGCGGTGAATATTCCCCTGCCTCATCTGCGAACCAGGTTAAATGAACTACCTGTAGACAAAGAGATCAGGATATACTGCGGAGTAGGGCAGAGGTCTTATTATGCCGTCCGTATTCTGAAACAAAAGGGTTATAATGTGAAGAACATTTCCGGTGGTTTCACTTCTTTAATGGGGAACAAATAAACAGGTAATTAAGGCATTTTGGCTCAATTAATAAATAGCAAAGGAGAATTCATGGAAAAGGTAACAGAAAATGTTTATGTGGAAACAGGCAACCGAAGCTGCAATACCGGCTTCGTAGTTACAAGGGAAGGTGTAGTAATGGTAGACACCCCCATGGCCCCGTCGTCAGCCATAAAATGGAGGGATGAAA
>CAYLVC010000035.1:12585-14080 GCA_964387005.1 uncultured Dehalococcoidales bacterium
CGCTAAACACGGGCAGATCCGCTATGTCATTAACGGCGAACCCCACAACGACCATATGTCCGGCAACTGCTACTTCCCGGGGATCCTGATTGGTTGTGAAGGCACGCGGGAGGTTATACTGTCAACCAAAGTCGAAGAGTTGATTAACGGCCTGAAGATGATGTCCCCCGGTGACCTGCCCCTGGAAGAAGGATTCAGGTTCAGAGCGCCGGACATCACCTTCTCTGATCGCATGACCATTCATCTTGGACAGCACACCTTCCAGTTAATGCATCTTCCCGGGCATACTCCTTACCAGGTAGCGGTCTTTGTGCCTGAAGAAAAGGTTGTATTCACCTCGGATAATGTAGTCCAGGGAATTCCCTTTATGCATCATTCCGTACCCTATCAATGGCTTGAATCTTTGAAAACGCTTCAGCAGCTGGATATAAACAAAATTGTAGCCGGCCACGGGGGAGTATGCGACAAGAGCTATCTTGTGAAAATGCAGGAAACCGTACAGTTCTGGATTGATGCTGTATTGAAAGCCGTAAACCAGGGAATGTCTAAAGAAGAAGCGCTGGAGAAGGTCGATGTCAGCCTCATGTACCACACGATGAACACCGATGAGTTTGCTAAAAATGTCAGACGTATGAATGTTAACCGTCTTTACGACGTCCTGAAGAAATAGGAAGGCCTTAGCCGTCAGTTTTTATTCTGACGTATCTTGCTTTCAATCTGGCTGGAAATTCGGGTAGCGCTCAGGATAAGCTGTGCCAGAGCCTTCTTCGAGACGGGTTTTAGACGAATCCTGGGACCGATGATGCTTAACACAGCCGGCAGAACATAGTTTTTCAGGGGTACTGCCAGGCAGGTTGCACCGGCGATAACGTTGTCAGAACTGACGGCATAACCTTTCTTTTCGATCAGCTTGATTTTTCTTTTGAATTTTTGTTTTTCGGCCAGTGTGTTCCTCGAGTCGCCGTTAAAAACAACATTTTTCAAGGTTGCGTCAAGGCTTTTTTTATCCAGCTGAGAAAACAGCACTTTGCCGGCTGCTCCTGTTGTTAACATGGGATGGAGCGAGTTGGCGCCTGCTCCTACAATACGGAGATAGTGTTGGCTGGGTACTTCATACAATATCTGGTAATTTTGCCCGGTCATTATCATCAGCATCACGGTTTCACCTGTGATTTCGCTCAATTCTTTCATTTCTTCTCTGGCGAAAGTGATCAGGTATTCATGTGATACCTGTGGTTCGGAGATCATCTTTGTTATCAGGTCGCCAATGAAATATTTATGCCCGATTGAGTCCTGGATAACCAGATGGGATTCCACCATCGCCTGGAGCAGTCTGTGAACCGTGGAATTGCTTAATTTGCACTCAACTGCAATTTCGGTGATAGTGTGGCACCCTCTGGCTATACTCGATAAAATTCTGGATGCGCGGACTATGGATTGTACGGAGTCAGTCTTATTTTCCATTTTCAACCTTATCGATATTCTTATATAAACT
>CAYLVC010000036.1:0-6572 GCA_964387005.1 uncultured Dehalococcoidales bacterium
GCACTTCTTTAGGAGGTGGAGGGATGTTAAAATATACGATTATTCTGGTTCCGGAGCAGGATGGTGGATACTCAGTAGAAGTACCAGCGTTGCCAGGGTGCTTTTCTCAGGGTGAAACCAGAGAAGAAGCTATAGGCATGGCAAGAGAGGCAATTGAACTTTATCTTGATTCATGTAAAGCTCATGGTGAATCTATTCCTCAGGAAAGCGGTATAGAGTCACTGGTTGTGACCGTTAAGGAACCGGTTGCCTGATATACTATTGTTCGGAGATAATTTTGTATTTGTGGCCGTCTCTTAATACAATGTAAGTAGAATAGTTTGGGAGCAGCAATTGACGGTTTACACACACACCAATCTGAATAACGAAGTCCATTCCATCGCGGGTTACTATTGCCCCTTAAAGGAAAGCAAAATATCTTTCAATGGCAGGGACGTCCTCTATATCCTGGGAAAAGCGGACATCGATAACGCCTGCTGCGCCAACGGCAGCTGGGAATACGCCATCGTCCCCGGTTACATCCTCCGCTGGGAATACGAAACCAACGCGGACGGCCTGGCAGTATCCGAAGTAGAACCAATCAGCGACAGCGATACCAGGACAGCCGTCAGCCGAATCATCAAGTCCACAGCCGGCATCACTCAGGTCAATTACTGGTAAAAAAGCGTCATTTTCTTGACTATCCCTCATGCAATATCTTATTCTTAATTAGATAACATTAGTTTTTTTAATTATCAATCTATGTTATACTTTTGTGTTTACACCCCATACAATTCATAAGGTATTTTCCCCGTCTTCACAAATACAAATCCTGATTGTGGGTAAATAAAAGGAGAAGAATTTTGAGCAGTACACTAGAGAAATTATCAGGGATAATCGACAAGGTGGACATGTCGAGTGATCCTGCGACTCTGGAAGCATACGGCTGCGATCAGAGTTTTGCCAGTCCTCTCAAGCCTCGCCTGGTGGTCAGGCCGCGCGATGCAGCCCAGGTGCAAAAAGTGGTCAAGTGGGCTAATGAGACAGGGACTCCCCTGGTACCGGTAAGCTCGAGCGGACCGCACTTCAAGGGCGACACCGTTCCCGGCGCACCGGGGGCTGTCATTGTCGATATGAGCCGCATGAACAAGATCATGCACATCGACAGCCGCAACCGCATGGCTATCATCGAAGCGGGCGTGACCTATGAACAGCTTCAGCCTGAACTGGCCAAAGCCGGGCTGAGAGCCACCCCGGTCATGGCGCCTAAAGCCGGCAAATCGGTAGTGGCCAGCCTGCTGGAAAGAGAACCTCCCATGGTACACAGGTATCAATTCGCCGTACTGGATCCGCTGCGCTGCGTAGAGGTTGTCTGGGGAGACGGCAATCTCTTCAAAGCTGGTGAGGCAGCCAATCAGGCCTCTCTTGAAGCCTCATGGCAGAAGGGTTTCGCCCAGATCAACCCCCGCGGACCGGGACAGGCTGACTTCTATAAATTTGTTTCGGGCGCTCAGGGCGCCATGGGCATCGTAACCTGGGCTTCCATCAAATGCGAAGTTTTACCTCAGCTCCATAAGCTTTTCTTTGTTCCTGCCAAAAAACAGGAAGACCTGATAGATCTCTCCTATAAACTTGTCAACATCAGGTTCGGAGATGAAATTTTCCTGATGAATGCCGCCGACCTGGCTTCACTTATAGGCAAAAATGCTGATGAGATCAAAGCTCTGAAAGAAAAAATGCCCGCCTGGATGCTGGTTATCGGGGTAGCCGGACGCAGCTTCCTGCCCAGGGAGAGAGTGGATTCCCAGGAAAAGGATATCCGCGAAATTACCCAGCAGCACGGTTTCAAGCTGTGTAATGCCGTCCCCGGAGCAACCGGTGATGAAACCCTCGCGGCTATTCTCAACACTTCACCCAAGCCTTACTGGAAGCAGAGGTATGCCGGAGCATTCCAGGACATCTTCTTTATCACTACGCTCGACCAGACCCCGGGGTTCATCAAGACAATGTATGCGGCAGCCGAATCCCTTAATTATCCCGCCACGGATATCGGCGTCTACATCCAGCCGCTGCATCAGGGCGCCAGCTATCATTGCGAATTCACACTGCCCTATGATCCCCAGGACCAGGCACAGAAAGCCCGGGCTAAAGAGCTTTATGTCAAGGCCAGCAAGGACCTTCTCCAGCAGGGGGCTTTCTTCTCCCGTCCTTACGATATCTGGGCCGGCATGGCCTTCAACCGGGATGTCCAGGCCACCATTGTTTTAAAACAACTTAAAAAGATATTTGATCCCAATAATATTATGAATCCAGGCAAACTCTGTTTCTAATTCGCTTGAGCAATCAAGATTTCGGGCAAAAATCTGAAGTTAGCGTTCGGTATAGCCTGGATAAAAGATGTTCCGTTTGCGAATTAGCATAAGCAGGTAGAAATTAAGGAGGTACACCAAATTGCCATTAGTTGATTATCAAGCTGATATGGAGAGATGCAGTCAGTGCACATATTGTGAATTCGTTCCCTTTGACCAGTTAAAAAGTCAGAAATACAGCAAAGGCTGTCCCAGTATTGCCAAACACTTTTTTCTCAGCTACGCTGCCCGCGGCAGATATGCCGTCGCCTATTCACTGTTGAAAGGTAAAAGCGAGTATAGCGAGAAAGTCAAGGATATCGTCTACAAATGCCAGACCTGCGGTTCCTGCGACGTAAGCTGCAAAGTCTGCCGCTATAACCTGGAGCCGGTGGAAACTTTCCTGGAGCTGCGCGCCAAACTGGTGGAAGACGGCCAGACCCTGCCGGAACATGTAGCCGTAGTTGAGAGCATCAAGAAAAATGGCAACGTCCTGCAAATGCCCAGGGCCGACCGCGGTAAATGGGCGGAAGGACTGGATGTAAAACGCCTCCCGGCTGAAAAGGCCTCAACCCTCTTTTTTGCCGGCTGCCGTTATAGCTACGATCCCAAACTACAAGTTGTCGCCCGCAACACCGTCAGCCTGCTGAAGAAAGCCGGAGTGGATATCGGCATCATGGGCAGCGCAGAGCAATGCTGCAGCGGGCGTATTTTCCACATGGGTTACCAGAAAGACTTCACTGCCTCCGCCACCAGCAATATCGAAGCCTGGAAACGGGCCGGCGTCAAGACTATCGTTACCTCCTGCGCAGACTGCTACCAGGCCTTCAAACGGCTTTATGCAAGCCGGCTGGGTTCTGATTTTGAGGTTCTGCATACCGTGGAATACCTTGAGAAGTTGATCAAGGAAGGCAAGATCAAATTCACCAAATCGGTGCCTATGACCATCACCTATCACGATCCCTGCAACCTGGGCAGACGGGGCGAGCCCTATGTAGCCTGGAACGGTAAGGAAAAGAAGATCTACGATCAGATCGTGGCCTATGAACCCAAGAAACCGCGCTACAACGGCGCCTGGGGCATTTATGATGCTCCTCGTAATGTTCTCAAGAGCATTCCGGGAATCGAACTGGTGGAAATGGAAAGAATCAGGGAGTATGCCTGGTGCTGCGGCGCAGGCGGTGGTGTCAGGGAGGCCTATCCCGATTTTTCCAATTGGACGGCCACGCAAAGAATCGACGAAGCCAAACAAACCGGCGCAGAGGCTATTGTCAGCGCCTGTCCCTGGTGTGAGATCAACTTCAACGATGCCATCAAATCCATGGGTGATAATATGAAAGTCCTGGATGTCGTCGAACTGGTACAACAGGCACTTTAGTTCCGGTCAACCGGTAAAAAAAGGAGTAAAAAAGAATGCCATTAACGAAAGAACAATATCAAGCTTTTGAAGATATCGTGGGGCCGGACAATATCTCTAATGATACCGCCCTGCTGGATTCCTATTGCTACCCTCTGGACACCACTTCCATGCATATGGGACCCTGTTACAAGAAATTGACCCCCAGGGGTCTGGCTGTCATACTGCCGGGCACCACCGAGGAAGTCCAGAAGATCGTCAGACTGTGCAACAAGTACAAGCTGAAATTCAAGGCCTCCAGCACTTTCTGGGCGCCGATGGGTTATCCCTCTACCGATGACAGCACCATCCAGCTGGATATGCGCCGCATGGACAAGATAGAGATTGACGAAAAAAACATGAGCGCCATAATCGAACCGCATGTCATCTGCTCCCAGCTTCAGGCTGAATGCATGAAGGTGGGACTCAACTGCCATATCCAGGGTCCCGGCACAAGCTGTTCACCTTTAGCCAGCGCTACCTCTTACGGCGGCATGGGACCGGATGCAATTTATATGGGCGCAGGCGACGAAATCATCCTTGGCGCCGAATGGGTTTCACCTGAAGGTGAGGTAATCCGCATGGGGAGCTGGGGTTCCGGACTGGCACCGTTCTATGGAGAGGGTCCCGGACCGAGCATCAAAGGTCTGATGAGAGGAGCTCACGGCGGCAGAGGAGCGTTCGGGGTATATACCAGATGCGTGGTTAAATTGTCAGTCTGGCCCGGACCCAGCTCTATTCCGATAAAAGGCACCGTTCCGGCCTACCAGGCCGATTTGCCCGCTAACTTCCATGCTTATACCCTGGCTTTTCCCAACTGGCAAGCCTGGGCTGACGCCTGTTACATGATCTGGGATGCAGGCATCGGTTATATCGCTCACCGGCAGTTCAATATGTTCGGCCGAAAAATCAAGGTCGGCATGATGAAGGTGCTTACCGACCCCACCAAAACACTGGGTGACCTGGAAGAAATAATGAAAGACCCCGAGGTCCTGAAAGCTACCCAGGAAATGATCCGGGATTTCCAGTTCGTGATCGTCGGGCAGACCCAGCGGGATTTCGAGTGGCAGGAGCAGGTCCTTAATGAAATCCTGGCCAGGACAGGTGGTTGGAAGGCTGAGATCATGGAAAAAGACCCTGTTCTACAGAACTGGGCGTTGCTTTACTTATTGAAACTTGGTCATAAGAACCTGAACCTGGTCTTCGCCGGCGGTTATGACGGATGCTTCGGTCTGGTCGGACCGCCCGATTACGGCACCAAATACGTGGAAGAGGCCGCTAAATTCAAGGAAGACTGGGAAAATTCCCATGATACCATCGTGTCAGCCGGCGGCGATGCCATGATGGGAGGCATCGCTACCATCGGCGGCGGCGGTGTGATCGTCTGGGAGAACTTCACCTGCTGGGATCCATTCAGCAAAGAATCAACCGTAGGCGCCTTCGAATTCTTTGAGGGCACCTCCAAGTTCGGCATCTCCAAAGGCTGGGGTTCCGGTATGGAAAGAGGTAATGCGGGCATTCGTGGAAACGACGGCTACGAAGTCCCCAAAGAAATTCGCGATAAGGGAATGGCCAACGGTCCGCAGCCCATAACCTTCGAATATATGAAGAAGCTGCGTGAAGTTTTCGATCCTAACCAGACCGGCGACGCCTATTTCCAGGCTTTTTCTTAGACCTGTTTAATCCGTTTGAATAAAAAAGAGCCTCTTCCTGACGGGAGGGGCTCTTTTACCATCAATCCCTGGTATTCTTAAATTTTGAATGTACTCATACTATCAAGAAAAGCTGCATCAGCAGTATTCAAATAAATTGGGGGGAATGTAATTCGTGCCGACTAAAGAGCAGGTTTTGGAATGTCTGGACGCCGTAATGGTCCCGGATGTAATGCGCAGTACGCTGGAAATGAACCTGGTACGCGAGGTATCAGTCAGCGATCATACGGTGGATATCAAACTGGCGGCCTCTGCCATCAATGAGGATGCACAGGAGTGGCTTAAAAGCAAAATTGAGGAAACGGCTGCTGCCCTGGAAGGGGTAAAATCGGTTACCGTTTCCTTTGAGGCGGTAGCGCCCAGAGAACTGAACAGTATTACCCATGTGATCGCTATCATGAGCGGTAAAGGCGGAGTCGGAAAATCCCTGGTAAGCGGGCTGACGGCCATAGCCCTGAGAAGACAGGGCTATTCTGTAGGAATACTGGATGCCGACATCACCGGGCCCAGCATACCCAAAATGTTCGGTGTACATGGCAGGCCGAATTGCAGTGAAAACGGCATCCTGCCCCTGTCCACCCGCTCGGGCATCGAGGTAATGTCCATCAATCTCCTGCTTGCCGATGAAAACGAGGCGGTGATCTGGCGCGGACCGGTTATCGCCAAGGTAATCACCCAGTTCTGGGAAGAAGTCCTCTGGGGTCAACTGGACTACCTCATCGTTGATCTGCCTCCGGGCACGGCTGATGCGCCCCTGACGGTTCTACAGCAAATCCCTGTTTCCGGGATAATCATCGTTTCATCCCCGCAGGACCTGGCCACAATGATTGTGAAAAAAGCCGTCAGCATGGCTAAAACCCTGAAAAAACCCATCATCGGCGTGGTTGAAAATATGAGCTATTTATACGTGCCCGAAATCAATAAAAAGATCGAGCTTTTCGGCCAGAGCAAGGGAGAAGAAATGGCCCGGGCTGCCGGTGCGCCGCTCCTGGCCCGTCTGCCCATCGACCCTGAACTGGCCAAACTGTGCGACAGCGGTAATATCGAACGCTACAGTTCGGAGGACCTGGACAAACTGGGAGAAGCTTTATCAACGATTGAACTGGTCAGTCCAGAGGGATGCCAGGGCTGTCAGGG
>CAYLVC010000036.1:6672-14080 GCA_964387005.1 uncultured Dehalococcoidales bacterium
TTCCAGGTGGTGCATATGCTTTTCAACTCCTGAGACGTCGGCCCGTATTTGTATCTCACCCCGCTCAGCCGACTTCATAATCCTGTCCAGCCTCTGAGGTAATCCCACGGCCAGGGATGCAAATTCCGCTGCTGCTGCCGGTATTCGATGGAAGGCAGCAGTAACGGAATACCGTTTTTTCATCAACCTTTTGATTTGGGTTTCTAACATCGGGAGAATACTAAAATCGGGGTCCAGCCCTTTTCCAAGGCCTTGCGCCATGGTAATCGTTTTCAGCAGCAGAAAAGTATTTGAGGGCAACTGTATGTGGTTCCGGCGCAATAAGGTAAATAGCAGTCCCAGGTTTGAGCTCAAGCTTTCTGTTTTCGGTTGAACACGGGTGGTCGGAAAATGGTTCATAACGTATTTCATATCTTTTCGCAGGGCTGTCCGAGACCCCTCATGCTGCAAATTAACAGCGCCTAATTCTATCAGTGAATCGATAAGCAGGTCAGCATTACGGTCCAGAATGGCTTTGAGAGCGATGGCCAGATGCCACCGTACCTCGTCATCTACCATTGCTACCATTCCAAAATCAACCAGGCCCAAACGCCCATCCGGTTCTACAAATAGATTGCCGGGATGGGGATCGGCATGATACGCTTCACCCTCAAAAACCATTTTCAACCAGAGACTTACGCTGCGGACGGCCAGTTCTTTTCGGTCAAAGCCCGCCCTGTCCAGTTCCTGTATATCCCGAATACTTGTCCCGTGAATCCTTTCAAGGGTTATTACCCTTTCTGTGGTATATTCCCAGAATACTTTAGGAATATGTACAGTTGGGTCTTTCTGAAAAAATTGAGCCAGGTATTCTGCATTATGGCCTTCATGTATATAGTCTGTTTCAGTCTTAATGATATCGGATAGTTCCTGGACAATACCTATCAGATCGTACTGCCCGGCCCCTTTCCAGTGTTTCGTTGCAGCCAATGCCGCATTACCCAGAATAGTCATGTCTTCTTCTATTTGTTCCTGTACGCCCGGCTTTTGCACTTTCACTACCACTTCCAGCCCGTCAGCCAGCGTACAGGAATAAACCTGTCCGCAGGAGTAAACCTGTCCGATAGAGGCAACCCCAATAGTATGATCAAATGAGCTGAATATCTGATCGGCTGCACTGCCTAACTCATATTTGATTACCTTTTTCATCAAGTCAAAAGGGAGCGGTTTCAAAGAGCTTTGAAGTTTCGAAAGCTCTTTGATATATTCCGGGGGCAGCAGGTCAGAACGGGTAGACAGGATTTGTCCCAGTTTTATGAAGGATGTTCCCAATTCCTCTATCGCCATAGCCATCCGCTCGGGTTTGGTATATGGCATTTTCCGCCAGGGGTTACCTCTAAGCAACCAGCGCAATGCCATATATTTTTGCATACCGACGTAACGCAGCACTTCCTCAAGCCTGTACCTGGCTAATACCATTGCAATCTGGCGATACCTGGCAAAATGGCTCTTGTGCTTACTCCCTTGTTTTACCTCTTCAACCAAAACCATGCCTCCTGAGCCCAAACCGGTAATCGTTTATCTAGTCTGTGTCATCTTTCATCTCGTATTTGAAACCTATCGAAGCATCTTTGCCTGTTTCAAAATGAATCTCGATTTCCATATCTTCCTTAACTTCCAGGAGTTTTGCGGCCAGTTCCTTCGCGCTTTTCAGGGGCAAAGGGACAGTAATCGAACTGTTGATCTTTATCCAGTTAGGGATGGCGGGCAAATGAGTTGTAATAATCAGCGATTTTTTAGTCATCTGGTAGCTCCTTTTAAAAATAGTTTTCAGGTCTACAGGATTGATAACCTGCTCCTGGTAAAATAATACACACCGGTAAGCCTTTGTTATGAGCTCTTCAATCAGGGAAACTGTATTTATATGGATAAACGGATAACAAATAAAGTACATTAATAGCGTTACTCATCAGGAGTTTTTTAGTTGCCTGATCCTGAAAAGGATCCTGATGATTGTATAAGACCATACTAAAAGCAGGACAAAAACAATGATCCTGAAGATATCCCACCATGAATATGGTGGATTGATAAATGCTATGCTGAAAATAATTATATATACGGGGAAAAAAATAATCAGATAGCTAAGTAGTCTTCGGTATTTGGCTATTTTTAAATCAGCATCGGGAAATATCTCAGGAGACTCTTTTTCTTTTACCTGTTTGCGAAAATACTGCCAGCCGGACATCTCGCTGATATGTTCCCAACCGCCATCACGCAATAGCCGCAGGTAATCTTGTCTTTCTTTCCGGTTGATCCGGTAATCAAGGCGATATACAAATTCCATCCGGTCGCCAGTATAAAAGGAATAAACGCCAAAAGGCCGGACAGATGAAAGATGAAAGCCGCTGCGGGACATTTCCCTTAGCCAGGCTTCTTCTTTTTCATCTTCCCAGGCCCAAAACCATTTGAATCTGCGCATAGAGCCTGCCATGGAGCCCTCCCATCAAATTATATAGTGTCGTTCCAGACGATTCAATACCACAGGATACTTTACATTCATTATGTTAATCTTACTAACACTGGCGGGAAGCTACAGCAGCTTCAGTTCACGGGCCAGAGCTATAGCCCGGGTGCGATTACCGGCATCCAGCTTGCGGTATATACTGGCTGTATGAGCTTTGACAGTGCCGGGGGTAATAAACAACTCAGAAGCAATCTGTCTGTTGGTCATTCCACTGGCCATCAACCGCAGGATTTCAATTTCACGTTCGCTAAGACCTTCAGCCAACCTAATTTTTCCAGTGTAGGTAGCATCAGGAAAGGCGGCGAGCAACCTGTTAAGGTAATCTTTGCCGACAGGCCGGACGTCCGGGTTCTTAAGCCGGCGGTTCTTGAAGACATACAGCAGTTCAGCCATTGGCAGGCCTACATCGACAAAGATACGCACATATCCTTCCGGCTCAGCTAGATAAAGAGCTTTTTCCAGTGCCGCCAGGGCCGGGGCTTCACTATCCTGTGCCTTGTAAGCTAGCGCCTGCAAAACAAGGATTTCTATCAGTTTTCCAAATCTGCCACCTCTTTCGGCGGACTCTTGCAGTTTCGCCAGCAAGCCCAGGGCAGGAGAAGGTTTCCCTTGCCTTAGATAGACCCTGGCCAGAGTAATTTGTTCAAGCTCCCTTACAATCAAAGGCCTGGACCGGTCAGGGTGATATTCCTCAGCCCAGCGTCCGGCTGCTGCAATATCACCCCGGGCAAGCCACATTATTACCCGGTCTGTTTCAATCGTGGTTCCGAGGGGTGGGAACAGCGCAGAATAGCGTTGAAGCTGCTCGGCCTTTTCCAGAGTTGCAGAGGCATCGTCCAGGGTTCCACCTGCCTGCTGGATCCGTGACAGCGTTAGATAGGCGATGACCAGGTCGGTTGGGTTTCTCCAGGATTTCATGCTATCTATCGCCTGTGTGATCCGGATTCGGGCAGCATCAAGATCATTCCTTTCGCGTAGAAGGTCGCTCATACCGGCCAAAATCTTGGCAATGGAGCCGAAATGCAAAGCGCCTTTCTCCTCTGCCATCCGGAGAGTATCCTGATAAATCTCATCAGCCTGCGTCAACTTTCCTTCTATCTTCCAGACAGCGGCAAGTTCATAATAAGCCACCGCCAGCGTCAGGATGTTGCCGGAAGCCTTTGCCAACCCGGCCACTTTCCGAAGTTGTTCAATTGCCCTGTCCATCTCACCCTTCAGCCGGTACGACCTGGACAAAACAAAGGGTAGTACACTGCGCATTACCAGATTTGTGGCAGCAAGCAGCCCGTCTGCCTTGCCGGCAAGTTCAATGGCAGTGCCTGCATCCCCGTGCATATCGGCCATGAAGGCGCGTAAAGCAGCAATAATACCTGAAAGGTCCCTTGTTTCCTCAGACAGGTCTGCTCCGGGCAAGCTGTTTTCCGCTTGCTCAAGCAAGGCTACGACTTCCTGAGTTCTGCCCGCAAAAATGAAAGCCAGGCCAAGGTATAGGCAAAGATAGGGATGGGTGCGTACTGTTTCCTGCGGTAATTGTTCGCTCCACTTCAAAAGCGTAGTAAGTTCACCCCGGGTTATCAGCGGAATCACAACTTTTTCCATCAGCCTTGCAGTTCGCTGATGATCCCTGGCAGTCTGAGAATGGGCTATGGCATCGACCAGCATATCATTTTCCTCATACCATTGTGCGGCACGGCGGTGAAGATCAAAGAACAATCCAGGATTTGACTCCCGCAAGCGGGACTGGAGCAGGTCGGCAAATAGATGGTGATAGCGGTACCACCGGCGCTCATCATCCAGCGGCAAGAGGAACATGTTGGCGTTTTCCATGGACTCCAATCTACGGCGGCCCCCGCTTTGGCCTGTTACCGCATCACACAACTCCCCGCTGAGCCGCTCAAGGACAGAAGTCCGGAGCAAAAAAGCCTGGGTGTCTTCCGTTTGCCGGTTAAGCACCTCCTCTATTAAATAGTCCATGATATAGCGGTGACTGCCTGAGAATCTCCGGATAAAACCAGACATGTCCGGCCTCCCCTGCATTGAGAGAACGGCCAACTGAAGTCCGGCTGCCCAACCCTCGGTTTTTTCTTCAAGCGCTGCAACATCATCATCAGAGAAAACCTGACCGGTACTTTGCTGTAAATATGTCTTTGTTTCTCCGTCCGAAAACCGCAGGTCGTCACCGCGTATTTCCTCCATCTGGCCGCGGACCCGCCAGCGTGCCAGGGGTAAAGGCGGATCGCTGCGAGTCGAGATAATGATATGCACCTGCAAAGGTGCATTTTCGACCAGAAAAGAGACTGCGCTGTGAATATCCGTGTTTTCTATAACGTGATAATCATCCAGTATGATTATGACTCGTCCGGATAGGGCAGCCAGTTCGTTGACCAGCAAAGTAAGCAATGGTACTATTTCAGGCACCCCGCTCCCTGAATCATTCAATAAACCACCGGCGATATCACTCACTGCCGGTGCAATGGGGTGAATAGCGGCAATGAGATACCTCAGGAATCTCGCAGGGTCGTTATCGCCTTTATCCAGTGAAACCCAGGCTGCAGCCGCAGGGTGGCCGGCTAACCACTCTCTCAAGAGGCTGGTCTTGCCGAAACCCGCCGGCGCCGATATAAGGATGAGACGCGTGGACATCACGGCGTCAATCCTGGATTCAAGACGAGGACGATGGACCATTCCAGGATGTTCCGGTGCAATATACAGCTTGCTGCTGAGTAGACCTTCTTCCTTCATCTGCGACCCTGTATGAAGTGACTATCGGGTTCATTATACACAAAGACCGGTACTCCTTCCATGTCATGTATCAAAATAAACCCTCAACTATACCTTTCAGCAGATGGCATGCCGGTTTTTATCCGGTATCCTGAAAGTAACTCAGGGAAAGGAGGAACTCTATGAGACCACGGACAGCTCGCCAAAGTTCAGCCTTCAATTGCCAGATAAGAATAAAAAACCATCTGGATAATTGCTGGCTCAGCTGGTTTGAAGGCCTCAATGTACAGCACCCGACCGGCGGCCAGGTACTTATCACCGGCATCATGCCCGACCAGTCAGCGCTGTTCGGGCTTTTAAACAAGGTACGGGACCTTAATCTAAAAGTGATTTCTATTAATATACGAGCTCTTGATGCAAGAGCCAAGAAGGAGGTGTAAAGTTCCCAAACAATATTCATGGCGCTGCGGCTCCGCCTGCAACGTGGAAAATGGTGTCATTATTCGTTCACAAAGAGTAAATAATACAAAAATACGGATGAAGGAGATTTTCGATGAAACTGACTAAACTGCTCTCAATAGTAACCCTGGTACTGCTGGCTTCCCAGGCTATCTGTGGTTTTTATCTGGTCACCAATCCTGGAGCGGCCGCTGCCGGCAGCACCGATTTTCACAAAGTCCTGGGGATAGCAACACTGGCAGCTGCTGCGGCAACCGCTATCAGCGCCTTTCGAAAAACCCGGAAGGCGGTATAAGCCGGCCTGCCACCAGGGAGGATAACACCATGAAAATTCAAACAGCCACGAAATATTATTCTCCGGTACGTGCCTGGGCCAGAATGACAGTCTTTCTTTTGAAACTCTTCCCCATGCTCCCGTCCAGACCCGTAAACTGGATTACCCCAAAACCCCTGGTCGAGAAAGTAACCTATCCGACGCTGCATGGGTATGCCACCGGCGACCTGTACCGGCCTCCTGGAAGGGGGCCTCATCGCGCTGTGGTAGTCATCCTGGGTGTTGTTCCGTTCGGTACCGACCACCCGCAGGTGCCGCGGCTGGGAGAAGCCCTGGCCCGTTCAGGCTTTGCAGCCCTTCTATACTGGTCTCCGGCAATGAGGGATTTGCGTCTGGAACCGGACGATGCCGAAAACATTGCCCTGGCTTATGAATGGCTGATCAGTCAGCCTAATGTCGATTCCACCCGCAGCGGACTCCTGGGGACCTGTGTGGGAGGATCCTTTGCCCTGATGGCGGCAGCCTCTTCCCGCATCAGAGACCGGGTCTCATTTATTGCAGCTTATGCCCCTTATTCTTCGCTATTCACTCTTTTGCAGGATGCAGCCAGTTCCTCCACCGTTCGAGAGGAACAACGCCAACCCTGGGAAGTTGATCAGCTGACACGCAAGGTGCTGGTCCGTTCCCTGACCAGCGACCTTGAACCAGATGAGGCAGGAATACTGAGGGATGCGTTCACGGTCCCGGAACATGAGCCGGATAGAAATAAACTCTCTCAAGCCGGGAAAAACATTTGCTCGCTGCTGTCCCATCCGGACGCTGAAGAAGCACAGAAGATAATAGAGCGGCTGCCTGATATCTTACGGGCTCGTCTGGCTGCTATGTCGCCTGTCCGTTATTTGAAAGACATCCAAACTCCGCTCATTATCCTTCTTCATGACCGTTACGACCAGGTGATCCCAGTCGGAGAATCGCGCAGGCTCCGCTCCGAACTTGCATCACATGAAGGCTTAGTCTATAAAGAGCTCCAATTCCAGCACCTCGATCCGTCCAGGCTGCCTTTATTCCGGCTTTTCCTTGAGTTGTCCAGGTTCTGCAAGGCTATTTGCCCGCTGTTCTATTCCGGATACAGTACCGGTAAAGATATAAAACCAGTGAAACATGCGGAACACAAAAAGTATAGACCGGCTAAATTTTACTCATTTTAGTTAAATAAAAGAGGAGAAATATGAAAGGATTGATTTTATTCAGAAGCCATTTCGGAAACACAAAACTGGTGGCGGATAGTATCGCCAGGCAACTGGCTGCCCAGGGACATGAAGCCATTGTCCAGGATGTACGGCAAAAGCTGCCGGAACTGCAGCCACTGGACCTTGTTTTTATCGGCTGCCCCACAAGATTCGCGCGAGCCGATGGGAAAGCTCTTAATGTGCTGAAGGAACTGAAAAACA
>CAYLVC010000037.1:0-5169 GCA_964387005.1 uncultured Dehalococcoidales bacterium
TTTTCCTGAAGCGTAACCCACCACTGGTTATCCTGTTTAAAAAGGCAGGGCGTCACCCCAGCCTGGAGCCGGCAAAATCCCTTTGCCCCCGCATGAATTCATCTGCCGCCATAATGCGTTTCCCTTCGATCTGGACCTTCAGCAGCCTCAAAAAGCCAATTCCAGCGGCTACGCACGGGAATTTACCCGCAGAATTCCCGGCGGCAGGCAAAACCACAACCTTCCCGGGTTCCGGGTTTGCTTCGCCTGCAACGGGCTCGGCTTCAATGATTTTCACCTGCTTTCCCTGCCAGAGAGAATATGCCTCCGGCCAGGGCTGGTAGGCGCGTACCTGCCGCCATATATCGACCGCGGATGACCGCCAGTCTATTTTTGCTTCTTCCTTCGTGATCTCGGGAAAATAGGAAGCCTCTGACTGGTCCTGGGGTACGGGCCTCGGATTCCCGGAAGGCAAAGAGGCCATTACGTCCAGCAGCAAATAGGTGCCTGTTTGAAACAGCCTGGGTGAAAGTGAAGCCGTCGTATCTTTGTCCAACACCGGCACCTGCGCCCGGCAAAAGACCGGGCCTGTATCCCAGCCGGCATCCAGCAGCATGACACTCACTCCGGCGAACAGGTCGCCGGACAGTATCGCTGCCTGCACGGGAGAGGCGCCGCGGTATCTGGGCAGCAGGGAAGGGTGTATATTCAAACAGCCGTAAGGCGGAATATCCAGTACTTCTTGAGGTATCATTTGCCCGTAAGCCGCCACAACAACCGCTTCCGGCTTGAATCCGGCCAGTTGTTCCCCGGCGGAGGCGGTTTTCAGGCTTGCAGCCTCTATTACCGGAAGTCCCAGGTTTAAAGCGGCCTTTTTAACAGGCGTAGACAGCGGGTCACGCCCTCTCCCGCCGGGTTTATCCGGACGGGTATATACCGCAGCTATTTCGTGACCGTTGAATATCAGGGCCTGAAGGGTAATAACCGCCAGTTCGGGAGAACCCATGAATACAATGCGCAATTAGCAATCCTCCGCTATAAATTGTAACATTTGGTTGTTGGCTTAACAATGAATAACAGGACTATCCCTCTGGTTGTAGCGCAAATATGGGCAAATCGGCTCGTTTCACGGCCTTTTTAAGAGAACACAGGGGTTGAAATCGACTCAGAACTGTCATATAAAGCCTTGCCAGCGATTAGCCGCTGGGGGTATTCTATTCATCGCCACCTAGAAAAAATTACCTTTCAGACACTGACTCTGTGCGGAAGTATGCCTTTTTGTCTCTTTTCGGGGTTGGTTTGTCTGAAATTTAAGGATTGCTTGTGAAAGCCAGAACAGCACAGGAGATCTGGGCAACCGCCCTGGGCGAGTTACAGCTTCAAGTCAGCAAGGCTAACTACCGGACCTGGCTGGAAAAGACCAGAGGCTCAAGTTATCAGGATAATCATTTAATACTCAGCGTGCCGAACACGTTTGTCGCTGAGTATATGGATAAAAACCTTCGCTCGCTAATTGAGAAAACACTTATCGGTATTATTCAAAGAGAGGTGAAGGTCAGTTTCTGCGTTGATAACCAGAGTCCTGTCCCGGAAGCCGGACACTCAATCCAGGTCAGTCCGATGCCCGTATTGCCGGTACCCGTGCAGGTCAACATAAACCGGCTTAATCCCAAATATACCTTTGATAGCTTTGTGGTCAGCAAATGCAACCGGCTGGCACATGCCGCCGCTTCAGGCGTGGCCGATCAACCCGGTTTATGCAGCTATAATCCACTGTACATTTACGGCGGCGTAGGGCTGGGCAAAACCCACCTTCTAAACGCCATTGGGAACTCGGCCATCTTGCGTGGCTTGCGGGTAATTTACGCCAGCGCTGAACAGTTCACCAATGAGTTCGTAAACGCCCTGAGGGACAGGAAAACAGACGATTTCCGCCAGAAATACCGGAATGCGGACATGCTCTTAATCGATGACATTCAATTCATCAGCGGCAAAGAGCAGACAGAGGAGAGTTTTTTCCATATTTTTAATGAATTGCGGGATACCGACCGGCAGATCGCTTTAACCAGCAATTGTCCTCCCAACTCCATTCCGCTCATTGAGGAGCGCTTGCGGTCACGTTTTGAATGGGGACTCTCAGCCGGAATCCAGCCCCCGGACTTCGATACCCGCCTGAAGATCCTCTCCAGTAAAGCCCGCAAAGAGGGCGTTGACCTCAATCCGGACGTCCTGGAATATATTGCCTCACATATCAGGCAAAACATCCGGGAACTGGAAGGTTCTCTGAACAGAGTGGTAGCTTATGCCAAGTTGCTGCGGGCTGTGGTTACTCCCGAGCTGGCAAGCGAGGCGCTTGAGGACATCGCCACCAAAAAAGACAAATTCGTACCGTCGCCGGCGCTGCTTCTGGAAACTGTTGCCGACCACTTTAACCTGGATGTGCAGGACCTCAAGGGTACTAAAAGGGACAAACAGACTGTATTCGCCCGCCAGATTTCAATGTATCTGCTGAGGGAACAGACCGACTTTTCACTGGCCCAGATCGGACGTGAATTTGGAAACAGGCAGCCCATCCTGGTGAGCCAGGCCTGTAAAAAAATCTCCGGGATTGTCCAGGAAAACCAGGAACTCAGACAGACCATCGCCGAGATACAAAACAAGTTGTCCTCCAGATAGCATTCTGGAAAGGCTTGAAGTTGATCACTATCCTGCGGAAATGACTCACTACCGCCTCGGTTAGCTGTAATCTGACATAATATCATCAAGGTGTTTTCCATCATACGTGTGTCCAAGTATGATAGTCCTGTCATCGTAAACCCTTATATTATACTTATATTTGCCTTTATAACTTGCTATAGCTATCCACTCATCAATATATAGTTTGGGCAAAAAACGCCGGCGGATTCATCCTGTACAATTACCTCATATAACTATCTTATATTACATGCGGCACAGACCACCTCCCCGGACTATATAGTCCGCGAGCCTGTTCTCCTGGTCTGTTATACGCTGTCTATAACCAGCCTATAGCCGGATTTCGGAGCGGGTATATGCCCCCGTACCAGGTCTCAGCCTCTGAAAATCCCGGGACGGGACAAAAAGAAGCGCCGGAGTTATAAATAACATCGGCGATAAAGACCGGTTATTAGTATTACTATTAGTCCTTATTTACTGCATAATGTAATATAGTGATTAAATAAATATACCGTTATATGGTATATTTATGAATGCATTGAAATGAATCATTCACTCGGCAGAAAGGCTAACTGCCTGAAAACAGAAGAAAAAGAGGACGGGTACAGGGTATAATGCTGGATAAAGTAGAAATAACTGTCAAGGCCGGAGATGGCGGAAAAGGTGCGGTCACTTTCCGCAGGGAAAAATTTGTGCCTTTCGGGGGTCCTTTCGGGGGAGATGGCGGCAAAGGCGGAAATGTAGTGGTGAAAGCGGATGCCAGCATGAGCACCTTGAGAGCTTACAAACACAAGAGACACTTTAAAGCCACTAACGGTCAAAACGGCATGACCAAAAACAAGCATGGCGCTAACGGTGATGATTTGTATTTGAGCGTACCTCCCGGAACGCTGGTATACCGCAAGAATGAGGTGGGCGAACCTGAATTGATAGAGGACCTCAGGGAAGAAGGGGATGAAGTGGTTGTTGCCGGGGGTGGTCAGGGAGGTTACGGCAATACCCATTTTGCGACAGCCACCAACCAGGCGCCCAGAGTAGGTCAGCCGGGTATTGCAGGTCAGGAACGGATTATTATCCTGGAATTGCGTTTGATAGCGGATGCCGGTATTATCGGATATCCCAATGTGGGTAAATCTTCACTGCTGGCGGCTCTCTCGGCTGCCGGCCCCAAAATTGCCGATTATCCTTTTACCACTCTTGAACCGGTTTTGGGTGCAGTCAGGTCCGGCAATAATTTCTTTGTAATGGCTGAAATACCCGGGCTGATAGAAGGAGCTCACGCCGGAAGAGGGCTGGGACTCAACTTCCTGCGGCATGCCATGCGCACGAAAGTGCTGCTGCATTTACTGGATGGAACGTCTGCTTCTCCTCTGGATGATATGATCAAAGTGAATAATGAATTGAGTATGTTTGACGCCTCCCTGGCCAAGCGTCCTCAGGTCGTGGCTGTTAATAAGGTAGACCTGCCTGAAGTCAAGGAGCGTCTGGATGAGATCAGGGCAGCCTTTGCGGAAACCTCAATTGAACCGGTTTTCATATCGGCTGTCTCCGGCGCCGGCCTGGAGGAACTGGTATCTCAGACCTGGGAACTGATAAAGCTGGCCGACAGCGAGAAAAAGGTGGTCGTTAAGACACCCCCCAGGATATTCCGACCGAAGCCCGTCGACAGTTCCTCAGCCGTCCCGGTCAGGTCACATACCTACCTGGTTAACGAGCCGGAGCTGGACAGGGTGCTGGGCAATTTTGACCTGGAAGATCCCCAGGAATGGCCGGAATTTTTTAACCAGCTGGAAAAGTTGGGCATCAATGAATTGCTGGAGGCAGCGGGCGCCAGGCCGGGAGATACCATAATTACCGGAAATAAAGAATGGAAATGGTACACGAATGAACATCGGCCTGATGGGGGGAACCTTTGATCCGCTTCATCTCGGGCATCTGGCTGTGGCCGGTGAAGCAAGAATACGGGCCAATCTGGCGAAGGTAATATTCGTTCCTGCCGGACAGCCTTATTTTAAAGATATTCAGTCTGTAACTCCTTCTCATCACCGCCTGGCCATGCTCTATCTGGCAGTCGGGCAAAGTGATTTTTACCAGGTTTCTACCCTGGAAACAGAACGGAATGGTCCATCTTTTACGGTAGATACAGTATGGCGGATGAAAGAACTGGCAGACCCGGCGGATGAAATCTATCTGATCCTCGGCTGGGATAGCCTGATGGAGCTGCCTCTATGGAGGCAGCCGCAGCGTTTGATCAGCCTGTGCCGCCTGATAGCGGCGCCCCGCCCGGGATACCCTTCCCCGGACATCAGCCTGCTGGAACAGGAGCTTCCCGGAATATCCGGAAGGACACTGGTCATGGATAGCCCCCTTTTGGATATCAGCTCTACCCGGGTGCGCAGACTGGTACGGGAGGGACTTCCCTTCGCTCACCTGGTGCCGTCCGGCGTAGCCGGGTACATAATGGAGCACGGACTCTACCAGTAAGAAACAATCTCC
>CAYLVC010000037.1:5269-13999 GCA_964387005.1 uncultured Dehalococcoidales bacterium
TACTTTAATTCAGGCCTCAATCTGTTCCTGAGCAGGGTTCAGCCGGGCCTGAAGGGTGTTATTGTAGCAATAGAAAGCCAGAAATGCAGTGTTTAAAGACAAAAAATAGCAAATCAGGAGGTATATAATGGGATTTTTCAGAATTTTGGCAGCCATTCCCGGGTTTTTCCTCAGCTCGTTCATTTTAATGATTCTCTGGGGAGCGGTGATTTCACCCAGGTTCGGAATTGTAACCATCAGCTACGTTACAGCCATGTTGATCACCATCATCCTCTGGCTGGCAGTCGCTCCGCTGGCAGCGGTAGGAGCCAAACGGCACTGATCAATTCATGGGTAGCGGCACGGCACGCCGTGCCTGGGACTTAGAAAAAGAGAGAAAAGAAAAGGGATTTTCCTTCTCTGGTTCAAGCAGGTGAGGGGGTCACCTTAAAACCGAAAGTTGACACAATACCAGGTTCAGGAGAGAGGGATGGTGACACCCTCACCTGAATCCGGGGGGTATAAACCGGGTACAATATAGACAAAATAAACCGGGCACATGGTTGACAGGTGGTAAGGATGAGTTTGGAGAAAGAGTAAATCCTTTTCCCGCCTTACTTTTCCAAAGGAAGAAGACGCTCCGGCCTGTCTACCGGCAGCAGCGGTTGAGGCTGTTTGTCATCAACACCTCATTTATCTATAATTACTATTAGCTACCAGGGATGCCAGGAGACGTCAAATTTTCCCCCCCGGCCGAGGAGTGTCACCCTCTAATGCCAGATATCGGTGTTGAAGAAGATTCAAGTTTTCGTCGTCGATTCAATTACGGCTGGCTGATAGTAATCGTTGGCGCCCTGATGATGGCTGTGACCTACGGCCTGATGTACAGCTATAGTGTTTTCTTCAAACCAATGGCTTCCTATTTTGACTGGGACAGGGCGACCGTTTCAGCCGTGTATTCCACCTCACTGGTTTTGAGGGGTGCTTTTTCGATTGGGATCGGCTGGCTGGCGGACCGCTATGGGGCGGTCAAAGTACTGGTATTCTGCGGTGTAATGATGAGCCTGGGACTGATCCTGTCCAGCCGGGTCAGTGCTCTCTGGCAGTTTTTTGTCGCTTATGCCCTGATAGAGTCTATCGGCTTGAGCGGGACCTTCGGCATTGTGACGACGCTGGTCTCGCGCTGGTTTACCAGGAACCGCGGTCTGGCCCTGGCCCTGGTCTCATCCGGGGTGGGACTGGGGACCCTGGTGATCGTCCCCGGTGCGGAGCGGCTGATCTCTGCCATGGACTGGTCGAGGGCTTACCTTGTTTTCGGCATCGCCGCGGGTGTCATAATGGTAGCGGCCGCTTTTTTCATGCGCCCGGCCCCCCCGGCGGCACTCCGGCCCCCTGCTTTTCCCGCCAGGACCCCTTCGTCAGAAATAAAAACAGCGGGCGGCATCCTGGACCGGACGCAGGAACTGGGACTCTGGAAGTCGATAAGTAGTCCCAGGATGATAGTACTGCTGGCGGCCTTTTTGATCTTCTTTTTTTGCAACCAGATGGTCACGGTACACCTGGTGAACTACGCCACGGATACCGGGATCAACCCGCTGGCGGCAGCCGGCTTAATCAGCATCATCGGTGTAATCAGCATTGCCGGAAGGATGGTTATCGGCACGTGTTCGGAAAGAATAGGCATTAACAACGCCCTGATATTCACCCATGTATTCCTGGTGCTTTCTTTTCTCTGCCTGATTTTTTCCCATGATATGTGGTCGTTTTACCTCTTTGCGGCTATTTTTGGTTTTACCTACGGAGGGGAAGTCCCCCAGATACCCCTGTTTATCGGAAAATTCTTCGGAACGCGGACCATGGCCACGCTGATGGGGTTAACCCTCTTCGTGGGCAATATCGGAGGTGCGCTGGGGGCCTGGGCCGGGGGCAGGATCTTTGATGTTTCAGGCAGCTACCGCTGGGCTTTTATCACGGGTGCCGCAGCCGGACTGGTCTCCCTGGGGCTGTCAATCGTCCTCAAGAAATTGAACCGCAAATATAATGTAGACGTATAAGAACTATATTTTGAGTATATCCTGAAATTGATCTATAATAGGTTTACATTCCCATTGACGCTGGCCAAAATTACCTCAAAATACTCTGATAAGGAGAACGAATAATGGCAGAAAAGAGAGTTGAGCCGGGGGTAAAGGGTGTTGCTCAGCCGGACAAGACCGTTCTGAAATCAACTGCCCTGGGTGGTATGCATGGTGGCGGTGCGCCTGTCTTTGTTGATGTCAAGGACGGGAAAATCGTCCGTGTAAGACCGTTCCATTATGATTGGAAATACGAGATGAAGAAATTCAACCCGTGGAAATTCGAAAGAAACGGTGTTAAGCTTGAGCCTCTTACCAAGACCTGTATTGGTCCTTATTCCCTGGCCTATAAGAAAAGGACATATTCCCCCAACCGCATCAAGTACCCCTTAAAGAGGGTTGACTGGGACCCCAAAGGGGAAAGGAATACCCAGAACCGGGGAAAAAGCAAATTCGTCAGGATTTCCTGGGATGAGGCAGCAACCATCATTTCAAACGAGATAAAGAGAATCCATAAGAAGTATGGTCCTCTGGCCATATTGCTCCAGGGCGACGGCCACGGAGAATGCAAGACCATCAACACTCCCCACGGACAGCAGGGTCTGCTGCTGGACAAGATCGGCGGTTTTACCCAGATGGTCAGGAATCCGGATAGCTGGGAAGGCTGGTACTTTGGTTCCAAACATGTCTGGGGCCAGGGCATTGTAGGCATGATGCATCCTACGGACAACGTAGTGAAAGATATCAGTGAAAACAGTGACATGGTATTGTTCTGGGGCTGCGATCCGGAAACCACTCCCTGGGGTTTCGTGGGTTCGTTTGCCAGCCGCCTGTGCTATTTCTGGCATGATGCGGGCATCAAGCAGGTCTATGTTTGCCCGGATGTAAACTACGGCTGCGCCGTGCATGCCGACAAGTGGATACCGATTTTACCCAATACCGACGCCGCCATGCAGCTGGCGATTATTTATACCTGGATTAAAGAAGGCACCTACGACAAGAAGTATGTCAAGTCCCATACCGTCGGCTTCGACAAGATCAAGGACTATGTCCTGGGCAAGGACGAAGACGGTGTAGCCAAGACCCCGGAATGGGCTTCCAAAAAATGCGGAGTGCCCGAATGGACGATCAAAGCCCTGGCCAGGGACTGGGCTAAAAAGGCGGTATCAATATCCCACTATTTCGGCGGATCTTATATCAGGGGTCCCTATTCCCATGAACCCGCCCGCCTGGAGTGCGTTCTCCTGGCGATGCAGGGCCTGGGCGGTCCGGGGCGCTGGCAGACCCAGATCACCTATGGCGGAATGCCCCGCGCCGAAGGCATCAAGACCACCCGTTTCTTCAACCCGGTGCTGGGCGAGCGGCTGATCAAACCCACCCGCTCAACCGTAGCGGCCTGGGGCAAGCAGCTTATCCCCAAGACCCTGGTGCACAAGGCCATTCAACTGGGTTCGATCTCCTTCTACGGCAGCGGCGCCATCGAGGCCAGCGTAGAAGATCAGTTTATCAAGTATGATTATCCCATCGCCAAAGAAGACGGCGGCACTGAAATCCATATGATGTGGTGCGACAACCCCTGCCGGACTACCTGCTGGAACTGCGGCAATGAGACTATTGAAGCCTACAGGCATGAGAAAATCGAGACCATCATCGTTCAGCATCCCTGGATGGAAAACGACACCATCTATTCCGATATCATACTCCCTGCCAATACCATGATGGAAGTGGACGATATTGTTACCCATACCCGGCAGGGCGTTCAATTTCAGCATGTAGCCATTCAGAACAAGGCTATCGAACCCATCGGTGAATCCAGGAGCGATTTCGAATGCGTGATGGAAGTCGCCAAAAAGATGGGTAAATACGAAGAAATAACCCAGGGGCAGACCACGCTCGATCTGCAAAAGATGGTTTTCGTCAACATGGGCTGCGAAAGCTACCTGAGCTGGGAAGAGTTCGTGGACAAACAGTATTTTGTTTTCCCCGTTGCCAAGGACTGGGAGAAGGACATGTCCAAGAGCCTGTGGAGGAAGTTCTACGAGGACCCGGACAACAACCCCATCCCCACTCCTTCTGGTAAAATGGAGCTTTACTCGGAAGCCCTGGCCGAGAACTTCCCCACGGATAAAGAGAGACCTCCCTTCCCCCAGTGGGTGGAAAAGAGTGAAATGCACGATGAAAGACTAAGCGGCAGCCGCGCCAAGATCTTCCCCCTGCTGGTGGTAGCCAATCATCCCCGCTGGAGGACTCATGCCCAGGCGGATGACATTCCCTGGACCCGGGAAGCGTTCACCTGCAAGGTAAAAGGCTGGGACGGCTACATGTATGAGCCCATCTGGCTTCATCCCAAAGATGCGGCCAAACGGGGCATCAAGACCGGCGACATCGTCAAGATCTTCAATGAGAGAGGGGTTGTGCTGGGTGGCGCCCTGGTAATGGAAAGGATCATGCCGGGCGTGACCTACATGGACCATGGCGCCCGCTGCGACGCCATTCTGGCCGGCAAGCTCGATAGAGGCGGCGCTATAGATTTGATTTCTCCTGACTGGGTAATATCCAAGAACTGTGCCGGCGAAGCCACCAGCGGCTTCCTGGCGGATGTCCAGAAAGTGACTCAAGCCGAAATGGAAGAGTGGAAAAAGCTCTATCCTGAAGCATGGGAAAGAGAATATGACCCGGCATCGGGCTTGCGCTTCAATGCCTGGGTTGATGAAGGAGGAAAATAAGTGAAGGTTTTTACTTTCGATTCTTCAATCTGCAATGGCTGCTATAATTGCCAGATTGCATGCAAGGACGAGCATGTGGCCAATGACTGGACGCCCTACGCCAAACCTCAGCCGGAAACTGGCCAGTTCTGGCTGAAACTGACCGAAAAAGTACGCGGCCAGGTACCCAGGGTCAAAGTGGCCTATACCGCTTTAATGTGCAACCACTGCGACAACGCCCCCTGCATGGAAGCCTGCAAACCCCAGGCCATCTACAAGCGCAAAGACGGACTGGTGATCATCGATCCGGTGAAGTGCACGGGCTGTAAAAACTGTGTGGACGCCTGTCCCTACGGGGCCATCTATTTCAATGATGACCTGAACATTGCCCAGAAATGCACCGGCTGCGCCCATCTGCTGGACAGCGGCTGGAAAGAGCCCAGGTGTGTGGATGCCTGCCCGACCCTGGCCATCAAGTTTGTAGAGGAGTCTGAAGCCAAGGCCTTCATCAAGGAGGCCGAGTACATCAAACCCGAGCGCAAAGACGCGGACAAGCCCAGGGTCTACTACAAGGACCTGCCGAAGAGATTTGTAGCTGGCACCGTATACGATCCCGCCGAGAAAGAGGTCATTATCGGCGCCTCGGTAACCCTGACCGAGTCCGGCAGCAAGAAGACCTTGACCGCCCAGACCGACAGCTACGGAGATTTCGAATTCGAGAAGCTTCCTGTGGGCAAATTTGTCCTGAAGATTGAAAAAGGCAAAAAGTCCAAAGAAATCAAGGTCAATACCCAGGAAGATGTGAGTTTAGGTGATATACCCCTTGCCTGACCTATAGGGTTTTTATCTGGTACAAAGCGAGGACCGAAGCTTACGGCCCTCGCTTTGTTTATGGGGGAAACAGGCAATTACCCGGGCAGTCCGATATAGCAAACTTATTTTACGCAGTTATTGGTTTTTGACAGGGTTGAAACCGGGAACATTATAACTTTATTCATTATTCATTTGAAAGCAACGGAGAATGCTCGAGCAGCCAGTTCTTCCACAAATATCGTTCCTGATCCCCATACAACTTGGCTAAAACCACATTATCTTCCGCCTTGACCTGTACATAATCTACATAATTTCTCCAACTCTTCGTTGACTGGCCTCCAGATAGCCATTCAGTTTTGTTTATTCTGTCTATCAGTATATCAACATTTTCTGCAGCGTGTACGCTGTTTTCCTGTACTAGAACAAGTGCCGTAAATGGGCCTAAAAAATCCCTGCCGGTTCCCATTCCAAATACCAGAAAATTATGGAAGGGCGGAGCATCGCCTATGTCTTTACGTAATCTGAAAGCATGTTCATTGGGTAACGAACCGCTGCCGATTATGCCACAGTACGCACCCAGAACTGATAATCCTTTTGCTGCTGAAAGACATTCCGGTTTTTCCGCCAGACTTGGACGAATATTCTTGCCTGAATCAATCATTACTTTAATTTTCTGTAAAGAACTTGCATAGAATACATTATTTTTTGTTACAGCCAGAGGATATGCTCTACCCAATGTGTCCAGATCGGGAGGCCTCATTCTGTTACTGACATTTTCCGTTTGATATCCCCAGTTGAAAATATCAACGTTATGGTAATTCTCGATGTAAATGTGCTTCGAATTTCTTCCGGCCACTTAGTTTGATTCTTTAAAGCCCTGGAAGTAGCATCAGGATTGTATTTGCCCTGCAATGCGTTAAAAAACTCGGATTGATTTATGCTCTGAATCTCGGCATCCACACAAAAAAGATCAAATCCAACATTTTCCAGGCGAATTGGCGTAGAAGCGTAAAGGCCGTCAAGCCCACTGACAAAGCTGGCCGATATTATTCCTGTCGGAGGGGATCTCCCCCATAACGCCTTCACATAGTCACTGGTATTGCTGCCGTCCGGTTTTGTTGGAATCTTAATATCATATACATCCCGAATCAGAGCATAATCATTCATCTGTACATATTTTGGTTCTGTGTCCGTCGAAATTGCCTCAACCGGAAGCAGCTTCAACAATTCGGGGAACCGACCCGTATCAGGACCCGGCGTAAATATCTCACTCTCTCCCAGTACGGAGCGGATCCTTTGGATCGCTTTTCTGCTCAAAGCGATCACCCGGTCGATATTTTCCTCATACTCCCGAGGAGATTCCAGAAAGTCATCTTTAATCGTAACTACCGATACCAGGTTTTCGTGCCTGACACCGATTTCCAGGATCGAAGTCTGCATATTCATTATCTGTATGGTTACAGATAAACCGATACTATCCGGTCCCAGTGAAGTAAGGTCCCTGTCAATATCCGCAGTCTGAATTTCCAGTTCAGGTACGTTTAATCCTGCCAGAAGCGATTCGATGCTGAGCCCGGACAACTGTTGCAATGCCCCGGCTGCGCCTTCTGCCGTGTAAAACAAGCCGATTTCTTGGCTGAAGATTCTATCTATGTCCACTATAGTTACTTTTTGAGCGAAACCCAATGACATCGTTTCCCGGGAAACGTCGACAAATTTGTCTATTACCTCCAGGGATTTTTCTTGCTCATCTCCGAGACCTTCGTATTTTTTAAGACCTCCTATAAGATCCACTACTGAGATTATGTCCAGGCAATCCGTTTTCTGTGCAGGCCCAAGGATAATGTCCTCCGTCATGTCTTCTTGCTGGAGCGCCAGGGACTCTAGCGCAATATTGACGTCTCCCAGCATGATATCGGAGTAGACGATAACAGGGTGAGCGGGCGGTTTATTTATTCTTAGCTTGAATGAATCCATTGGTGTAGCAGAGGGGGTGGGGACAGGGCTTGCTACCACAGGTGGGGCAGGAGTGGTTACAGTAGATTGCTGGGGAACAGATGTCTGGACGGGAGGAGGGGGTATAGAAGAGGGAATGGTGACTGCATGAGTGGGTAAAATGGTAACAGGAGTATTCAGCGGCACTCCAGGTGGAAGCTCCTGAGAAAACTCTTGCCGACTTTCCGTAGTAACTTCAGATGGAAACTGTTGCAGCCTAAACCCAGGCTGCATATCCTGTGTGGCTGTATTCTCTGAAGGAGTTCCTGTAGACGGAAGTGAACATGCCAGCAGAGAAGGTATCAGTAAGAAAAATAAAAAGGCTACAAACGATTTTCTATACATAGACTTATCCTTTTTATAAGCTAACTTTATATTATCTTATTCGTTTTCCTCGGGCAAGCACAATAACACAAATTAAACATAAAACTACCAATCATAAAGGAAAGAGTTTGCATATTCTTGTTGACTGTCCCGAGGCTTTACCCTCCTGACTTGCCCAAATTAGTGTCCTCAAGCGAATTCATAAAACTGCATGTTCCCCATACTCCCCTATGGACAGGATCTTCAGGGAGGTGGAAACCAACTTAGGCAGTGATTTCATCTGCCGCTGGATCATACCAGCCTTTACTCAGGTCTTTTCACTTGGGATTCGGAGTTTTCACAAGGTCAAACTTTTTGGTCCTGAGCATAGCCTAGATTTGCTATGACCTTTCCAACAGACAAAAAGGTAACTGCCTGGAATAATCTGATCAGGCAAAATGAAATCATAACCGAAAGCCTTTCAGCTAATGAAAATGGTAGTGGACAGGACTAAGAGGAAAGCCGTTTAATATCCTCCATGACCCTTGGGCTGCTCTTTAACAACCGAATTGTGTGATTCCCTGTAGTTATCCCGTTATTTCACCTTTCCCCCAAACTCGAAACTCGAAACTCGTAGCTAACTTTCCGGGAAAAATCGGCCTGCGGGTAGTACAATATAGAAATAGGTGCGTGGTTTTATTAGCAGCGGCACTCTGAACAAAATTCCCAATGAATATATCGAGGAGGAAACAGGATGGCCGGGATGTATGACAAATATATTATCGAGTACGACCCTAAAAAATTTCCCAAAGAGCGCCGGCCGGTTATGGCCTATATGGACGATAACCTGGCCAAAGGCA
>CAYLVC010000038.1:0-11935 GCA_964387005.1 uncultured Dehalococcoidales bacterium
TGACCAGTCCAGGAAGGGCTCTGGTTTTCGAGCTGCAACTCATACTGGTCCAGGTTGCCGGCCGTCCCATAGGTCGTTATTGTCCTGATACGGATGTCGGCTCCATGGCTGGATAGCTCTCCGGCAGCCGTTTCAATATCTTCAATGCCGCTGCCGAACATATTCGCATCGTCCAACACCATCACCTTGTCCTGACCCTGGGCTATGCCCGCAGCGGGAAACATTCCAACCAGACCAAGAACCAGCGCGAAAGCTGCTAAAACAATATTTTTCAACACAGCATCCTTTTTGAAATAACAGTCGTATTGCCCATTTTGTTTCTACTTAAAGTATATGACAATTGCCGCTATCTGGTTTTCTGAAACTGTTCATTCGCTTCAAAACCAGTACTGACATCCAGCAATTCTCATAATCCTTTGTTGTTTATTAACAATATCAACCTCCGGACTGCGCTTAACGTACGGTTGTATATTATGACCCTTTTGGGTGAAATAGTTAAGACAACGGATTTCCGTTCGGTCTGTCTTATTGGATTATATTGCTCTTAACAATTCATAATCAAATCTCGCTAAACACCGCTCTAATCAAGTCTTCGGCTGAACAGACGCTGGTTTTTCTCAATGATTCAGAAACGGAATGTATTTAAGATAAATTTATCTACCATCGTCTTTCAATCCCTGTCTATTACCGGGATATTTCACTTTGTTCAGGCAAAGGTGTATCATAAAAATAAATGCGGCGGGCTTGTTTTCCACCTCCCGTTTTGAATCTGTTGCTGAATATTTTGCCCGTTTTTTGTTTAGTTGACAATAACCTGGATTGATAAAGATAATTCAGCGTTTCCAATGAATTTACTTCAGAATTTCGTTATATGGAATTAAGTGATAAGGAGCTTATTGCACCAATGAAAAATAATATGAAGGAAGAGGTAAAAACAACCGCCTGGTCGCCTGGCTGCGGATCACACGGAGGGTGTGGCTTGAAGCTGGTTGTCGAGGACGGACAACTGGTCAGGGTTGAGGGAGATGAAACTCATCCCTGGAACCAGGGCCGGGTCTGTCCGAAGGGACTGGCTCTTACACAATATGTCCACCACCCGGACCGCGTCCGGCATCCCCTGAAAAGGGTGGGGGCAAGAGGTGAAGGCAAATGGGAACAAATAAGCTGGGAAGAAGCTTTCGATATCTGCGAAAAACGCCTGAAAGAAATACGTGAAAAATACGGGGCTGAATCGGTTATTTTCGGCCAGGGCACCGGACGGGATATCGGAGGTCCCATTACTTATCTGTGTTTTGCCTACGGCAGCCCGAACTGGGTACAGATAGGACTGGCCGGGCACTCCTGTTATACTCCCCGTCTGGGTGCCATGTTCGCTACCAACGGAGACTACAGCATGGCAGACTGCTCCCAGTTTCTTGAAAAACGCTATAATGACCCTCAATGGCAGCGTCCTGGGGTTATTATTAACTGGGCTCAGAATCCTGTCAACGGCTGTTTCGATGGTTTTTTCGGTCACTGGATCATAGATTGCCTGAAAATGGGCTCCAAACTGATAGTTATCGACCCGCGGGTAACCTGGCTGGCCAGCCGGGCTGAGATTCATCTTCAGAACAGACCCGGCACGGATGGCGCCATCGCCATGGGCATGTTGAATGTGATCATCAACGAGGGGCTGTACGACAAAGAATTCGTGGATAAATGGTGTTATGGTTTTGACAGGTTAAAAGAGAGGGTGCAGCAGTATACTCCGGAAAAAATGGCTGCTGCCGCCTGGATCAAAACAGAAGACCTGGTGCGGGCTGCCCGACTTTATGCCAGTAGCAAACCTTCTGCCATCCACTGGGGCGTACCCATTGACGGCAATCCGGAAGGTACCGTCGTGGCACAGGCTATTGCACACCTGTGGTCCATTACGGGGAATGTGGACATCCCCGGTGGAAATGTTCTTGCCAAACCGGCCTTCGGAGTCACCACCTATCCTTTCAATTCCAAGGAAATAAGTGATCTTTACGGTGCAGAACTCGTAAAAAAAATGGAACAAAAGAGAATAGGCTGCGACCGTTATCCCATGGTAAAAGAATTCCGCGGCTGGGGGCAGCCTGACGTTTTACTGGAGCAACTGGAAACCGGCAAACCCTACAAGATTCACGGCGCCTGGATCCAGACCTCCAACCCCATCGGCGGTCAGGCTGGGGACCCTAAACGCCATCTTGAGTTTATGAAGGACCTTGATTTCATAGTAGTAGTGGATACTTTTCAGAACCCTACCAGTGTCTCACTGGCAGATATCTTTCTGCCGGCTGCCGCTCTTTCCGAAAAAGAAAGCTTCCGCAACTGGTGGTGGCCTTTGACCAGCATCGTCAAGGCCTGCGATGCCGGCGACACGAAATCCGACTGGGAAATCAATCTTGAAATGGCCAGGCGTCTGGCCACTAAACCCATTCCTTTTAACACAGTTAAAGATTTAATTAACGATAGACTAAAACCGGCAGGTATAACCTATGATGAGCTATCAGCTAAAGGCAGCTGGTTGTGCCCGAAGGATGGTCCCAGCGTACCCTACCGGCGTTATGAAAAAGGTCTCCTCAGGGCAGATGGGAAACCTGGTTTTAATACACCGACCGGAAAAATAGAACTCTACTCCACCCTCTACGAAGGATGGGGACTTGACCCCCTGCCCTATTTCCAGGAAGCCTCGGAAAGCCCGGTATCCACTCCCGATCTCTGGGAAAAATATCCCCTGATCTTCGCCAGCGGAAGACGTATGCCCGTCTTTTTCCATTCCGAACACCGTATGATACCCTGGCTAAGAGAAATTGTGCCGGATCCGGTCATCGAGATCAATCCCCAGACAGCCAAAGACCTGGGAATAGCGGACGGTGAATGGGTTATCGCCGAGAACAACCACGGCAGCGCCAAATTCAAAGCCCTGATCACGCCTACAGCCCATCCCAGGATTGTTTCCGTTGGCCACGGCTGGTGGCTGCCTGAAGCCAATCCAGAAGCACCTGGCCTTTTTGCCAACTGGGAACACAACTGTAATCAGCTTGTCCCCATGGGGACCCAGAGTAAATCAGGTTTCGGCGGCGGCGCTTACAAGACAAGCCTTTGCCGCCTGGTAAAAATAAAGGATGAAAAAAGGAAGGAATAAAGATGCCCAGAAACGGTTTATTGATAGATTATGAATATTGTACCGGCTGTCATTCCTGCGAAGTAGCCTGCAAACAGGAACATGACTATCCCGTAGGAAAAGGCGGAATCCATTTGAATGAGATCCTGACGGAAATGCCGGATAAAAAAATACGCATCGACTACATACCATTCCCTACCGCCTATTGCGATCTTTGTGCCGCCAGGGTGAAGAACGAAGAGCAGCCTTCCTGCGTCAAGCACTGCCAGGCACAGGTGATGACTTATGGGCCTGTCGCTGAACTGGCTAAACTCATGGAGAAAACACCTCACAGAGTGTTGTTTACCCCTAAATAAGCCCTTTTGTCAGCAGTATTGCCAATAAGGGGAGACCGGGCATCCGTCTCCCCCCTGGCTTATTTTGATCCTGTCATTTTCCTGGCAATATTCACAAGCGGGCCTGACCGGCATTTGCCGGCAGATTGGTCCGGGACTCTCCACCTGCAGCTGTGATTGATAAAATCGAATCGTCGTGTTATGATAATATATGTGACAGTCCTCTTCATATCATCCTTTCACCGCAATTTTTCATGGAGTTATGGAATATGCCAAAAATTCATTTTCTGGATGTAACCAATCGAGACGGTGTTCAAACAGCCAACCTGGGACTCTCCAAGCTGGAAAAGACTCTCATCAACATGTACCTCAATGAAATGGGAGTGTTCCAGTCGGAATTCGGTTTTCCTACTACCCGCCATGAGTCTCTATATCTGGAGGCTAACCTGGAGCTAGCCGAAATGGGAGTACTGAAACCCATACGCCTTGAAGGCTGGATCAGGGCAATTGTTCCCGATGTAGAGCAGTCATTCAAGATGGTGCCTGGAATTCGCCATCTTAACCTTTCAATTTCCACCTCTGACCAGATGATCAACGGGAAATTCAAAGGCAAGATGACTAAAGACGACATAATTAGTGAAATGACGGATTCCGTGGATGCAGCCAAAAAGTTCGGCTGCGAATCGATCGGTGTCAATGCTGAGGATGCTTCGCGTACCGACCTGGACTTTCTGATCAAGTTCGGACTGGCTGCAGCTTCCCATGGTGCGAACAGATTGAGATACTGCGATACGCTGGGATATGATAATCCCTTTACCATTTACGAGACCTGTAGAAAATTATCCGAGGCTATAAAAATCCCAATCGAGGTGCATTGCCACGGAGATCTGGGGATGGCCGTTGCCAACTCTCTGGCCGGAGCAAAAGGTACGATTGACGGCGGACAGGACGTTTATATCAATACCACTATTAATGGAATCGGAGAGAGAGCGGGAAATGCCGACCTGGTAGCAGTAATACTGGCCGTCATGAAGTCCAAGGACTTTGCCCTGAAATACGAAATTGGCGATAACATTGATCTTTCTAAAGCCTATAAACTGGCTAAATTCGCCAGCTACGCTTTCGATGTACCCATTCCCATCAACCAGCCCGGCGTCGGCTCCAATGCTTTCGCTCATGCTTCGGGTATACATGCCGATGGAGTACTTAAAGACCCTCAAAACTATGAGTTGTATGGTTTTGAAGAACTTGGCAGGGGTGAGCCGGAAACAGTGGAAACCGGACGGGAAATCTGTTCCGGCCAATACGGAGGCATCTCCGGGTTCAGCCATATTATGGGCAAAATGGCATATAGTTTTGCTAATAAAGAGGAGGCCAACCAGGTGCTTGAACTGGTACGCTATGCCAATGTTGAGTCTCATAAACCCCTGGTGGAGGATGAGCTGCTTTTCATCGCCAGATATCCGAAAATAGCCAGAAAGCTTTTAACCCTAATTCCTTCGGAGTAAGATAGTATGTAATGTTTTCATGAGAGGCCGTTGCAGCAGCGGCCTCTCGTGGTTTTCAGGTGAACTGTTTATTTGAAAAATAACTCTCAAACCCGTTTTTTAACCGAGCTTTTCCAGACCCTCTTCAAACAATATGGACCGCAGCACTGGTGGCCAGGTGATGAGCCATTTGAAGTTATGGTTGGCGCCATTCTAACCCAGTCCGCCGCCTGGACCAATGTTGAAAAGGCTATTTCTTCACTTAAGAAAGCGGGTGTACTGTCACCTCATTCACTGAGAAATTTGCCCGTTAACGACCTGGCCGATCTTATCCACCCTTGTGGCTATTACAATGCCAAGGCTGTCAAACTGAAGGCCCTGGCGCAGTGGTCAGGTGACTTCTGCCGGGACGATCTGGACTATCTGTTTTCACATGATACACTTTTTCTGCGGTCCGAATTGCTGGCGGTACATGGAATAGGAGAGGAGACTGCCGACTCCATTTTGCTTTACGCCGGTAATAAACCGGTCTTTGTCATCGATGCCTATACGCGACGAATCATCAACCGTCTGGGATATTCCCCTGCCGGCAATAAGTATGCTGATTACCAGGAATATTTCATGAATAATCTGTCGCCGGAAGTCTCGTTATTCAACGAATACCACGCCCTCTTCGTAGCCCATGGCAAAAATACCTGCCGGAAAAAGCCTCTTTGCGGAATGTGTTGTTTGACTGGTCTTTGCCGGGCTTACTCAATCCAATAGACGTTCATGCCGAATTCGGATAAACTATATCTGAAGGAAACTAAAATGGCTAATTCAATATTGTTCCAAAAGATGAATCACATTGGATATATGACGCTTAACCGACCTGAGAGCGGCAACATTCTCGATCTGTCTCTGGCCCAGGAACTGAGAGAAGTATGTGACGACATCAACCGGGATGAAGAGATATACCTGGCAATAATCTCCGGTTCCGGTGATGTCTTCAGCCTGGGAGGAGCCAATGGTGAATGGAAAGCCCTGCTGGAAAAACCGGGCATGTTATCCCTGGCCACTCCTGCGGAGAGCATGGCAGGGTTGAAATGCCCGGTCATTGCAGCCATCAACGGCGATGCTCTGGGAATGGGTCTGGAACTGGCCATGGCCTGTGATATACGCCTTGCTGCAAATAATGCCAGGTTTGGACTGCCCCAAACAACAGAGGGTTATTTGCCGCTGGATGGGGGTACGCAGCGCCTTCCCCGTATCGTGGGCAGAGGCAAGGCCCTTGAGATGGTACTGACCGGCTGTATTATTGATGCCGCAGCGGCACTCTCCATAGGCCTGGTGAACCAGGTAATAGACCGCAGTGAGTTTGCAGCCGGTGTGGAATCCACAGCCCTTAATATCTCAACCAAAGCTCCACTGGCCATGCGTTATGTCAAAGAAGCGGTAAATTCCGGTCTTGACCTGGCCCTGGAACAGGGGTTGCGGCTGGAAGCCGATCTCTATTTTCTACTGCACACCACGGAGGACAGGACAGAAGGGATCAAGTCCTTTCTGGAAAAACGACTTCCCCGGTATAAAGGGAGATAGGTTCATGTATAGGCTGTCCCCGCTTGACACTATGGTCTACAATTGGATACCAAAAAGTACTGGATAATATTGATAAATTGAAAGCCGGAGGATAGGTCTTTCGCAATGTCAAGTTGCAGCAAAACCTGATATTTATGCCTGGTTTCGAGACAGTTATTTTTGAAGTAAATGAAAGCATCGCCCGGGTGACATTGAACCGTCCCAGGGCGCTGAATGCCTACAGCATCCGGATGAGGGATGAGCTTTTCGAGGTGCTGGGGGCAATTGCCGATGACCCTGAGATAAGAGTAATGCTGCTCGAAGGCGCGGGAGAGAAGGCTTTTTGCGCTGGCGCCGACCTCAGCGAATTTCTAACCGCGCCCCCTCCCGTCTTCGCCCGCCGGGCCCGCTTCGACAGGGATATCTGGGGCCGCTTTCTGTCTTTAAAAATACCCGTAATCGCCGCTCTGCATGGTTATGTCCTTGGTTCAGGCATTGAAATGTCGCTTTGCTGTGACATACGCCTTTGTTCCTCTGACGCCCGCTTCGGACTTCCGGAGGTTACGCTGGGCATAATCCCTGCCGCCGGAGGCAGCCAGACCCTGCCCCGCATGATCGGTCGTTCATCCGCCCTGGATATTCTTCTTACCGGACGCTGGTTGAATGCTGATGAAGCCTTTCGCTTAAAACTGGTAAACAGGGTCATGCCACGCCAGGAATTGCCTGACAGGGCTGAAGAACTGGCCAGGCACCTTGCCCGGCTGGATCCCGACGTTCTCACCGGAGCTAAACAGGCTATTACCCGGGGCCTGGAGATGAGTCTTGATCAAGGACTCAAACTGGAAAAGAGACTGGCTATCCGCCCCTCTAACTGACCTTCTGCCAGGTCGGTTATATTTACTTACAGGATTTTCGTAATATTCAAATATTTGATTTTGCGGGCTATTTCAGCTAAAGTATTTAGTTGTTATACTTATTCGTTTTTTTGTTTGCGACTATCGATTTACCTTTAATTTCTAAGAATTTCCAAGAATTATGATTCAGGAGGAATATTGTGGATAAGGTTTTTCCCAGCATCGAAGAAGCAATAGCCGATATTCCGGATGGAGCGACTGTCGGTTTCACCGGCTTCTTTACGTGCGGCAACCCCGTTTTCTTGACCAAAGCGTTAGCCAAAAAGGGTACCAAAAATCTGACTATCGTAGTTATGCAGCTTGGCGTAGGTAATGAAGAAATCAATGAGCTCCTTCAGAATGGCCAGGTCAAGAAAGCCGTCTGCAACTACCCGTTTTACCGCTCCTTCAGCCGTAAATCCCTGTTCGAAGAATTATTAAGGGCAGGCAAAGTTGAATGCGAGCTGTATCCAATGGGCACTTTCGCCGAAAAATTAAGAGCTGCCGGAGCAGGTATTCCGGCATTCTATACCCCCACAGGGGCAGGCACATTGATAGCTGAAGGCAAGGAAACACGTGTTTTTAACGGGAAAGAGTGTTTACTGGAAAAAGCCCTCCCGCTGGATTACGGCTTTATACATGCCTGGAAAGCCGATCATATGGGCAACGTGGTTTTCCGCAAAACGGCAAAAAATTATAATCCCGATGTGGCACGGGCAGCCAGGATTACGATTGTTGAAGCGGAAAACATCGTTGAAACCGGAGAAATCGCACCGGATGACGTTCAGCTTCCCAATGTCTATGTCAAGAGGGTGGTAAAGGTCGATCGCCCCAAGATCAACGTCACTATCGAGAAAAGCTCGTAATCGTATTTCAAAATATTTGGGAGGAATTTTATGGCCAAGAAATTTCAAGGAATTGCCCGCGAGTTAATTGCGTTAAGAATAGCCAATGAAATACCTGACGGCAGTTATGCCAATCTGGGTATCGGTATACCGACGCTGGTCTCCAACTGGATTGAAGGGCGCGATATTGTGCTGGAAGCTGAGGTGGGTATGTTAAATAATGGTCCTCTGGCCGTAGACGATCAGATCGACCAGGACTGCATCAATGCCAGTTGCCAGCCTGTGACTGAACTTCCGGGGTCCTGCTACTTTTCCAGTTCCGAGTCTTTCGCTATGATCCGCGGTGGATTTATGGACTATGCCGTCCTGGGCGCTCTCCAGGTAGCGGAAAATGGCGACTATGCCGGATGGAATGTCCCGTCAGCCAATCGAGGCAAGCTGGGCAATATCGGTGGGTCCATGGACCTTTCAGTTGGCGCTAAAAACCTCTTTATTGCCATGGAACATGTAACCAATACCGGAGAGTTAAAAATCCTGAAAAGATGCTCCTACCCTATCACAGCCAAAGGCGTTGTAAAAAAAATCTTCACTGATCTGGCAGTTATCGAAGTTACACCTGAAGGCCTTGTGCTAAAAGAAATCGCCCCCGGACTGACCGCAGAAGATATCCAGTCTGTAACCGAGCCCAAATTGATTATTGACAAGGAACTTAAAGAAATCAGTCTCTAGTTGTAATCTGCTTCTGTAGAATTAACCCTGAAGCCGCCTTCCTTTTCCGGAAGGCGGTTTTTTACACGACAGGATATTACGCTCCAAGGCGTCCCCATGGTGCGCATATTTGCAGATAACAAAACGGGGAGTAACCTTGCGGCTATCTCCCCGTTTTAAGCTTTCTGGAGTTTAACAGGCTAGATGACCTTCTGCTCCTTGAGCCTGGCAGCCAGATTGGCAGCGGCCTCTTCCGGAGTGCTTCCGGCTACAATCTCGCACTTGCCCTCTCTGACCGGCTGAAACAGTTTGACCAGTTTTGTCTTTTTAAACTGGGCTGTATCTATGCCCAGGTCTTTGGCCGTCCAGGTCTTGAGTGGTTTCTTCTGGGCTGCCATTATTCCGGCCAGTGCGGCAGTTCGGATTGTGCCTATCTCGCTGCTGGCGGTCACCAGTGCAGGTAATCCACACTCCATCACCTCACTGCCATCAGGCATAACTCTTTCGACTTTTATTTTGTTGCCTGACAGCTCAATCTTGCTGGCCAATGTGACACTGGGGATTCCCAGCAATTCGGCAATTCCTGCTCCGACCTGTCCGGCGTCTGTATCGGCTGCTTCTCTGCCACAAAGGACCAGATCAAAAGCCCCGATCTTTTTCAGAGCCGCAGCTATAACATTGGCCGAGGTATTGCTGTCCAGTTCCTCGAAGGCATCATCTTCCAGCACGACTAATTCATCCGCACCGGTAGCCAGGGATTTCCTGACAATCGGCTTGGGTAAACTCTTGCCCATAGTCAGGACGGTTATGGTCGTTCCCTTATCGGCGTCTTTGATCTTGAGGGCTGCTTCCAGCGCGTTTTCATCATAGGGATTCAAAACAGGCGGAATCCCCTTCATAGGCATGATTTTATTGGCAGCCTCATCAACCTTAAAGGTCGAGACCGGAGCCTCAGGATCAACCACGATTTTCATGCAAACGACTATCTTCACGTTTTCAACTCCCGGTTAGAGACTATTTTCCGCTAAAGCGATTTCAGGGTTTCGATGCGGTTCGCTCTTTTCTTTGCCATCAGGGTAAAAGCCCTGGGTAAATCCGCCATCAGTGCCCTGCCCTGTTCGCCGGCCAGAGAATAAAAGGATTCGATTTTCTCTTCCATTTTCACTGCCTGAGCGATGGCTTCTTTCTCTCCTGCTTTGTCTGCCAATTTTGTATCCAGGACGTACTCATCGGTGTCGAGATTGAAAGCATAACAACCTTCGATTGCATCTGTTACAACACCGAAATAGGTCCTCTCCGTATTGGAGATGTTCTTCTTATTCTCTTTGGCGAAAGCGAGAAAAGTCTCTGCCTTAGCGGGATATTTCTGAGCCAGACCTTCGTAAAAAGCTGCTGAATCGGTTTCCAGCTTTTTGGCTAGCGTAACACCTTCTGAGGTAGTATTGATAATCATTTAATGTTCCCCCGTTTTATTAAAACCATCTTTGAATTACAACTTTGCTTTCGGTGAAGAAGCGGACAGCTTCCTTACCCTGGGTATGCAGCACGCCGAAGAATGAGTCCTTGGCTCCGCTGAACGGGAAGAAGGCAATAGCTGCGGTAATACCCACATTGATACCTACATTGCCGGAGGCTATATTATACTGGAATTCGCGGGCGGACTTGCCATTGGTGGTGAAGATTGAATGGCCGTTGCCGAAGGGATTCTCGTTGCTGATGCGGATGGCTTCATCCAGGTTGCCGACGCGCATAACGCTCATAACAGGTCCAAAAATCTCCTCACTGCCACACTTGGATTTAGGATCTACGTTTTCGAAAATGGTCGGTCCAAGGAAGGCATCTTCAGGATAGCTGCCGATGATATTGGGTTTTCTGCCGTCCAGTGTTAATTTCGCGCCTTCTTTAATGCCTAGTTCGATGTATTTCAATACATTCTGTTTCTTTTGAACATCGCGCATGGGACCCATCTGCACTGATTCATCCAGGCCATAACCGACTTTGATCTTGGAAGCCTGAGCGACTACCTTTTCCATGAACATATTATAGAATTTGTCATCCGCGCCACAGATTACAGCGTTGGCAGCAGCCAGGCAGCGCTGTCCGGCATTGCCGTAGAAGGAAGTCATCATGGCGGCGATAGTCCTGTCGACATCGCAGTCAGGCATGATAGTCATGAAGTTCTTGGCTCCGCACTGTGCAATAACCCGCTTGCCGGTGGCACCGCATCCCTTGTAGATAACATCGCGGCCAACCGGGGTTGATCCGACAAAGGTTATGCCAGCAATATCTTTATGCTCAATCATGGAATTCACTACAGTCCTGCCGCCGTTAACAACATTCCAGACACCAGGCGGAATTCCAACTTCTTCTGCCATTTCAGCCAGCTTCATTTGGCTAAGGGGTACTTCGCTGGAGGGTTTAAGAACTACGGTATTGCCACAGGCGATAGCGTAAGGGATAGACCACAATGGGATCATCCAGGGGAAGTTATACGGACCGATAACGCCGAAAACACCCAGTGGGGTGGGGCTAACCCATTCATCCATACCATGGGCGATATCCTCGGAATAATAACCCTGCATCATAGTGGGTATGCCGCAGGCGACCTCGACATTCTCAATACCCCGGCGGGTCTCGCCGCGGGACTCATCAATACATTTACCGTGTTCCTGGGTCTGGATGCGGCTGACTTCTTCGAAGTTCTCTTCCATCAGCTCTTTCAGTCTGAAAAGCATGCGTGAGCGGGCCAGCGGCGTAGTTCTGCGCCATTCCGGGAAGGCGGCTTTGGCCGCTTTAACAGCATCATCAAATTCATCTTTGGTAGAAATGGGGCATTGTGCAATGACTTTCTGGGTAGCGGGATTAACCACATCCACGTACTCACCCTTTGAATCAACCCATTCTCCGTTAATATAGTTTTTGACCTTTTTTATACCTTTGACTGGTTCCTCTAAAATCGCCATAAGCTAAGTCTCCTTTT
>CAYLVC010000038.1:12035-13821 GCA_964387005.1 uncultured Dehalococcoidales bacterium
CCGGTCATACCGCCTCCGCCCATACCGCCCAGACCGCCCATACCGCAGTCACCTCCGGCGTCAACCATTGCTCCTTTCTTCTCCCACTGGCTCTTCAATTCCGATCCGCGTTTGGCATACTCTATTACAAAGTCCGGTGTGCCGAACTGGCAGAAGGATCCGTCGTAGCCGCCTCCGAATACCAGGTTCAAACTCTTGTGACCCAGCCTGAGCATAAACAGCAAAGACCACTTTTTGACTTCCGGGTCTTCCAGGGCTTCGATTTTTTTGCCGCCGGTCTCTGCCAGGATCTCGTCCAGGGCTTTCTCCTGCCAGGCAATATCCCGGGGAGTCATACCGCATAAAACCATTTCATAATCAAACTTGATCTCTTCGGTTTGCCGTTTGATTTCGGGATCCTTAAGAAGTTCTTCCATATCCGAGAGGGTTTTGGTGGGATCGTTAAGGATTTTGACCATAGCCAGCTTGAGATCCCGTCCGAACATATTGTACTGACGGTGTACTACGTAGCCAATCTCTGCGTTCCAGATTTTGTAGGCGCTGCTGGCCCAGGCTTCCCAGGAAGGGAAAGCCAGGGAATGTATTGTAATATTGGGAGGCAGCTCGGTTTTATAAGCAGGTATAGTGCCGGTAACAGGCAATTCAGCAGGACCGGGCCAGGGATAAAGCTTGAGAGCCACTTTGGTAAATATTCCCATTGCCCCCCTCGTACCCAGGCTGCCGCGGATAATACCCCTCACGCCCGGCCCAGGTCCTTCTCCGGAAAACCAGCCCAGGCCTGCACCCAGTGAGCCGGTCCGCAGGATTTCACCGTCCGGCATGACCCATTCAGCCCCCAGCATGTTATCGCCACCCTTGGCCATGTACAGGGAATCAGGTCCCGCTCCGGCGAATCCCACCGCGCTGGCCAGGGGAGAACAACTGGACCCGGCCCCAATGATATGGGTATTAAGTCCGACTTTCATGGCCTCAGCCTGGAGGGTTGCCCCGATGACATAAGGTTCGATCACGGCAAAACAGTTCTTGCGGTCGATTTCGACAACGTGATTGAAACGACGCATATCGATCTGGACCGCATCAGGATGAGAGGGATAACCCATTCCGCCCCAGAAAGTGGCGGAGCATTTATATTTGATCTTGTACTTATTGCAGACTTTGACTATACCCTGTACCTCTTCGGTGGTAGCGGGCAGAACAACAGCTCCGCCGCGGGGGGTATAGACATGATAATAGGGACCCAGATGCACAGAAGTGGCATTCTGGGGATAGATATATGAATCCAGCAGGGCAGGGTCGTCCGAAATGTATTCCGGCCCGACAATATCTTCCAGTGCCCTGTAAACTTCTTTTGATAGAGCCATCTTAAACACTCCTTACTCTGAGTTTATATCGCCTTCTGAGCCAATTCGGCCACATCGTATACCGGCATGGAATCCTCAAGGCCGGCAATAGCATCCATGAAGTTCCGCTCGCACCAGCCGCAGGCGCTGACAATAGCCTCCGCTCCGCTGGCTTTGGCTTCCTCGATTCGCTCAGTGGCCGTCCAGTTGGAAAACTCGGGATAGGATTCCTTTACCCCACCCCCCGATCCACAGCACCAGGCAAACTCCCTGTTGCGTTCCATTTCCACCAGCTGCAGTCCCGGAATACTCTTCAATACGTTCCTGGGCGGATCATAAATGCCAAACGCCCCGTTATAGCGAGGTTTACGCGGCTCAAATACTATCATCTGATTTCTGATCTTCTTTTCCTTACCCTCCCATGGCACATAGCTCTCTCCCTGTCT
>CAYLVC010000039.1:0-5087 GCA_964387005.1 uncultured Dehalococcoidales bacterium
TCGATGGACTATGTGCCCTCGAAAGAAGAAATCCAGGCCTGGATTGAAATTGAAAAAAGAAGGTAAACCGATCTGATTACAGGAGGAAAAGATGATAAGCATTAAGGTGTTCGGTACCACCCCGCCCTGCGTCAAATGCAAAGAGCTGACTAAAAGAGCTAACAAAGTAGCAGAGAAGTACCCCGGGCAGATTGAAGTGGCCAAGTTTGACGCCATGTCGCCTGAAGGGGACAAGTACTGCGTGATGATGACGCCGACCCTGGTGATCAATGACAAAGTGGTCTCGATTGGCAAGATGCCGGGGGAAGATGAGATTGAAAAAATGGTTAAAAAGGCAATGGAGGTAAAGGGTTAATGGTAAAAATGGAGGTGTTCAGCGGGGACCCGCCCTGCCCCGGCTGCGTGGCGATCCTGGCTCTGGCGGATGAATATGCAGAGAAATACCAGGGGAAAGTCGAGGTCAAAAAATACATCGGAGAAGAAGGGATGGCCAAATTCCAGGAATACAAGATGCTTTGCGTTCCTGCGGTGGTGGTCAATAAAGTAATCAAGATCGAGGGCATTTGTCCAACCCGGAAAACGATGGACGCAGCCCTAAGGGAAGGCGGGTTATGAGCAAGATAAAGATAGAGGCTTTTCTTTCCGTACCTTCCTGTTCGGGAGGCATAAACCTGATGCGTTTGCTCAAAGAAATAGAGCAGGAATATGGAGACCAGGTTGAAATAGTCATCAATAAAGGACGGAATGAACTCTTTGAGAATAACAATTTGAGCTCTGCCCCGGCCTTGATAGTCGGTGAACTGGTCAGGTTCATGGGGGTATGCCCTGATAAAGAGTCCCTGCTGGCAGCCCTCAAAGAAGCAGGGTTGGAATAAAAGGCAATTCAAGGAGGGAGTCCATGAATGCTCTTGTCATTTTCTGGTCAGGCACAGGAAATACAAAACGGGTAGCTGAAACAATTCATAACACTCTACAAAGCAGCGGAGTAATCTCCTCATTAAAACGCATCGAGGAGGTCAAGGACGGTGACCTGTTTAAGTATGACCTTGTTTTCATGGGATCGCCGTCCTTCATGTGGCAGCCGCCGGCAGCTATTCTGGAATATGTCAAAGCGAAAATGGACCATTACAGGAAAGCAGGCGCTGTAAAATTATGCGCCCCTGAAGTACCGGGTAAAAAGGCAGTACTATTTGTTACCTATTCAGGGCCGCATACCGGTTTGAACGAAGCTGTACCAGTGGGGAAATATCTCGGACAGTTCTTTGAACACTTGGGGTTTGGTATAGCCGGAGAATGGTATATCGTGGGTGAATTCCATAATTCTGAAGAGAACAGCACCAGGGGCAGGCTGGGAGATATCAGGGGACGCCCCAACCAGCAGGACCTGGAAAACATTGCAGGCGATGTGAAAAGCTTGCTAAAAACTCTAAAAAGTTAAGCGGGACCAGGGAATTGAAACTGGTTATTGACGGGTTATTTTACCTCGAATCTCCCCATTATCTGACCTGACAGCCAGATAATGGGGAGGTAGTCATAATGTATTCTTCTTTAAGTATAGCCTTTCAGCCTGGGATCAAGGGCGTCACGTAAACCGTCCCCTATCATGTTAAGGGCGTAAACCACTATGCCGATGGCCACACCGGGTATCAGAGCGAGTGTCGGATTAATTATGAGGTAACCGTAGCCTTCCTGTACCATAGCACCCCAGGCGGCGCCGGGAGGTTCGATACCCAGTCCAAGATAGCTGAGTGCAGCTTCTATCATGATCGCTCCCCCCATGTTTATGGTAATCAGTACCATGAAAGGAGGGAAACTGTTAGGCAGGCAGTGGCGCAGCATGATGCGCATGTTGCTTGCACCGCTGGCTGCGGCTGCTGTAATATAGTCGTTCTGCCTTATGCTCATCACCAGACCGCAAATGACCCTGGCATACGAAGCCGACATGCTGATGCCAACTGCTATCATGATGTTGACCAGCCCGCTTCCCAGCATTACGCTTAAAATGAGTGCCACGACTATCATGGGGATGGACATCAGGGCGTCTACAAAACGCATGATCACCGCATGTACCCAACCTCCGAAATATCCTGCAACCGTTCCCAGAATAGTACCGAAGGTGGCGGCGATGCCGGTAGCAATAATACCGACCATCAGCGCGGTACGAGAGCCATAAATCATACGGCTCAAAAGATCTCTGCCCAGGTAGTCGGTACCCAGGAGATAGGTCTGGCTTGGTCCCAGCAGCCTGTCGGACAGTACCTGCTCATAGGGGTCATACGGTGCAAGCAAAGGTGCAAAAATGGCTACTATTATCAGCAGGATTATCAAAACAAAGCTGATGAGGACTATCTTGCGGGAAAGGAACACCTTGAAAAAGCGTCTTAATCCGCCGATACGAGGAGGTGCTTCCGCGTACTCCTCCGAAACGGTCTCTTTTGTTGTCATGGTTATGAAAGCTCCTTAATTGTATCGTATTCTGGGGTCGAACCAACCATAGGAAATATCGACAACAAGATTGGCTACTATTACCAGTACCGCAATAACCATTACGCAACCCTGAACGATAGCGTAATCCTGTGCGAAGATAGCCGAGACCAGCAGCCGGCCTATTCCCGGAATGCTGAATACGTTCTCAATAACCACCTGTCCCGAGACCATCATGACGAAAGACATGCCCATGACGGTGATTATCGGGATAAATGAATTCTTCAGAGCATGCCGTATTATGACAGCCCGTTCATTCAGACCTTTTGACCAGGCGGTACGGATATAGTCCTGATGGACAATTTCCAATATACTTGAACGTGCTTGCCGTGCGTAGAAAGCCATAGCCCAGGTAGCGACAACAAACACGGGCATAATAACTTTTTTAAGGCTCAACCCCAGGTCTTCCGTTGGCGAGGTATAACCCTGGGTAGGCAGCCAGCCGAGCCAGACTCCGAATACGAAAATCAGCAATATAGCCAGCCAGAAATGGGGCAGGGAAATTCCCAGGTTAGCCAGAGAGGTCACGGCTGTATCGGTCTTGGAATTTCTCCTCAACCCTGCTATTACACCGAAAGTAACTCCAAAAATGGCAGCCAGTATAAATGAGAATACAGCTATATAAAGGCTTACCGGCAGGCGTTCACTTATCAGCTTGGTAACCGGCTCGTTAAAATGAATTGAATCTCCCATGTCGCCGCGGAACAAGTTGCCAAGCCAGTTGATGTACTGTACCGGGATAGGTTTGTCCAGCCCGTGTTCAGCTCTTAGCTGTTCCATTATCTCCGGAGAGACATTCTGTAAATCCTGTGATACCACATATATCAGGATGGGGTCTCCTGGGAGCAGCCGCATGGCCAGGAAAATGAGTATGGTGACAACCAAAAAGACGATAAGACCATAAAAAATTCGACGAACGATATATGCCGTCATTTCCTACCTCTAGTGAAAGCGTTGAGTATATATACATCTTCCGGTGTCTGCCGTACCAGCGGTTTCTTCAACCGGGGCCGGCAGACACCGGCAACGTTTTTGCTGCTTTCTAAGGAATCAAGAAAGCGGTTTTTGAGAAGGATTTATTTTTCGCTGAACCAGGCTTTTTCCGGGAACCAGCATAGTGTACCATGTATTTCATACATGCCGTGGTCGTGTAGCCTGGGAGTCACAGCATCAATCTGAGACCAGGTGACAAGAGGGATAAACATGGAGCTGTCGCGCACCATTTCCTGCATTTGCTTGGCCAGCGGCAAGCGTGCTTCAACGTTGGTAGTTCGCATCAGTTTGTCCATCAGATCGTCGAATCCCGCCGGTCTAGTTGCGTTGACATAATCTTTATAAGCTTTCCCGAAAGCACGGTTTAGATTGTATTCATAGGGTGCCTGGAAAATTCCGTGCTGGTAGAGCAGACCTTCCCACCCTTTAGCGCGGAGGGCGGTCCAGGTCCCCATGTCAACTTCTTTGATCTGGGCATTAATGCCAACCTGGGAGAGATAGCGCTGAACAGCAACCATCACATCCATATTGGCGAACTGGCTGACATGGAAAGGCGTAGAGAATCCACTGCCGAGACCAGCATCCGTCAAAAGCTGTTTTGCCTTGGCCGGATCATACTTGCGGGCCAGACCGGGAGCATAACCCGGAATAGGCTTGGGGTAAATGGTTTCAAGGACATCCATATATCCGTATCCCAGTTCTTTGGCAATTGTCTCCCTGTCGATAGCGTAGTCGATGGCTTCGCGTACTCTGGGATCCAGGAATTTGGAATCAGGGTTAACCGTATCAGGGACTATTCCGCACATAACCATGGGGATGTCATACAGGTTATAGCCCCTCTTCTTGAGCAGATCAATGTCTTTATACTGGATTGCGCGGATATGGTCTCCTTCACCCGCCAGGAGAGCAGCCAGTTGGGCTGTAGTATCCGGGACGAAAATACAATCGAGTCCATCCAGGTAGGGTTTGCCGCCCCAGTAGTCATCGAACCTTACATATTTGAGATGCTGATCCCGCTTGTATTCCACGAATTTCAGCGGTCCGGTACCAACCGGATTGAACATATTGGCGTCGACACCCTTGGCTAAAGCTGTGGGTGAGGCATGCTGTTCGTTCAATTGTGCCCACATTACAATGTCAAAATAAGAGGTGTTCAATTTGATGGTATAGTTGTCAATTACTTCAATCGAGGTGACGTTGGCCAGCCAGCCGGGACTTTTCTCCTGTTTCAGTTCCAGATACCATTTAACACCTTCGGCATTGAAGTCGGTGCCGTCGTGGTATTTGACGCCTTGCCTGAGCTTAAAAATGATATATTTTTGGGCAGGGTCCTCTTCCCAGCTGGTAAACAGAAGCGGTCCATATGTGCCTTTACGTCCGTTGTGCTGGACGAAACCTTCAAGACAACCAAAAACAAAAGAGGCCATATGTCCCGGCATGGTCGGCGAATATCCCAGATTGGACAACGAACCTGTTACCAATTGCCGTAACGTACCGCCTGCGCGTGGTGTTAAGGTTGATGTGGTGGGTTGTGCTTGAGTCGGCTGAGCCTGGGTTGGCTGTGCCTGGGTTGGCTGTGCTGAGCCTGGCGGGAATTGTTCTGTTGTTCA
>CAYLVC010000039.1:5097-13646 GCA_964387005.1 uncultured Dehalococcoidales bacterium
AGCCTGAGTTGGTTGCTGGGAGGGTTGGACTGTAGCGGATGTTTCTTCAGATCCGGTGCAGGCAGGTAGTATGAGCGCCAGCGCCAGCACTATTACCATAACTACAGCCATCCAATTTCGGTTTTTCACTTTTTTCTCCTTTTTCTCTGTATTGTCAATGAAACGCCATGATTAAATATCACATTTTGCTGGCGACCTCCTTTCTATTTCAGAACGGGAAGAAAAAGCATAAATTATCAAATAAAGCCCATTATGCCTGACTCCGGGTATAAAAAACTATGTATTTCATTATAGAAACACCCAGAAACCAGCCGATTAGTTGAGTGTAGAGTACTATATAACCATCGATTTGTCAACACTCATACGAGTACGTACACGAGATTGCAACAGCCAATCGGATGAAGCCGTTTCAGCCGTATCTGATCTCCGTTGCCATGAGATTATGATTCTTCAAGGAACAAAAAAACACCTTCCGGAGGAGTGTTTGCACAAAGAGTTGGTCCGTCATCAACGGACGTTAACAGGGGAGCCCCGTTACAAAGCAGGGCTCAGATTTTTACTTAGACTTCAATAAAGTGCTATAAAGGTGTTCCAGATTGCCGCGCAGTATACCTGATGTTCTTGGGTCATTAATCTCTGCGCCATATCTGGCAGAAAGATCAACTTTATTCTGCATCTCTTCAAGACTCAGTCCCTGGTTGATTGCCGTCTTAACGGTATCAATCCAGTATTGTACAGCCTCTATCATACTGTCCAGGTAGGATTTCTCACAAACCTCTCCATGTCCCGGAAGTATTTTATCAACATCCAGTGCTTTTAGTTTCTTCAACGATTCAAGCCACTGGTAGGGGACTGCCGAGATAAATATGGGCAGACGGGTGACATTATCAGATGTAAAGACGACACGTTCCTCCGGAACAAAGGTGGCAATCTGGAAAGGGTGATGTCCGGGCAAATGTATTAGCTGCAATGTATGTTTGCCCAGATGAAGGGTCAGGCGGTCGGAAAAGGTAATCTCAGGTGGTCGGAAGCGGAAATCCGGGTCCAGCGGCAGGTTATCCGGAGCCATGAATTTTAGCATTTGCCTGATCGTTTCCACTCTGGTGGAGAGGATTTCCTGATAAGAACCGTTATGGCTGACCAGGGTACCTCCCATCCAGCAGTTGCCTGCAATGTGGTCCGGGTGTGGTTCGTTATTGATTACATAACGGATCTCGCCCAGATGGGAGATGTCCTGCCTCCATTTTTTGGCTTCAGACGGCACCATAGGGGTATCGATCACCGCCAATCCTTCAGAAGTAACTAGCAGGCCTGTGTTGCATCCCTTGAACCCGCTCTCAAAATAGACATTTTGCGTGATCTGCTGCATCTGCCACCTCTTAAAATTATTTTAATCCGCATATATCAACCGGGTATTCCCTGGCGGCGTATTGAGTAATATTTAGCCGGTTTCAGTCCCAGCTTTCATCTTAAGCAGCGCCGTGGGTTTCTGTTGACATTACGTTATATTGTATTGTAACCGGATGTCAATTACCATCCGCTTCCACTTCGGTAAACAGAAGTGCCCCGGGTTACAAAACAGGAAAAAGTATATGTTATACTTGTATCGGATAATACTGGACGACAGTTATATTCAGGGAAAGAACTAAATGCAAAATCAATGCTCAATTAATTAAGACGCTATTTATACTTTCGTGGTAAGAAAGGAACGATATCTTGAGGAAAATTACCTTTGACAAAAGGGACTATCAGCTTTCCGAACGGGATTACAAGCATCTTCAGAGGAGGTTTGATGTTTCACGGGCCAGGCTTAATTCAACCGGATATTATTGCATCCAGACCAGACCTATCTGCTGGAACCGCAAATCAAAATGCTTGAAGTGTCCGCTGCGCAGTCCTCAGAAGAAAAACATCAGCTGTACCCACCTGTTTACCCGGATTATGGGTGAAAACCTCTCAAAGCACCTCTATATGGTTGATGTCGGGATATTCTGGAATGCACAGGAAGACAGAGAAGCCCGAGGGGCTGTTGAAAAAATCAGTAAATTTCTGGAACAGGCAGAGAGAATAAGCAGATAAACCATCCTGGTTCCGAAAATATAAAAGAGTTCTCTGTATTTTGTGGAGACCGGAATTCTTGCAGATTTATTAAATATTTTCCGGACCATGTACCTGGAATCTGTCTGCTGTGAAAGAATAGCCTGGCTGATTTTGATAGACCCGGAAGGTTGCCGTTGGTCCGAATGATTGTCATATCTGGCAAAAGCAGAGGATTAAGACGACAAAAAAGACCGGAATATTTTATGGGTGGCGGATAGTCGGGGTTGCCGTTCTGGCGCAGTTCATGGGCATAGGGGTTATGGCCTATGTAACGAGTATCTTTTTCCAGGCTATGTTCAGCGATCTGGGTTGGTCAAGGGGCGACCTGGCTTTATCTATGTCGGTTGGAGCAGTTCTGGCGGCTCTGGCCAGTCCTTTTGTCGGAGTTGTGGTAGACAAGCATGGAGCCAGCCGCATAATGGCTGTCAGCGCCTTTGCCACGGGAGGCTGTCTGATTTTACTGGGTTATATCCACGAACTGTGGCAGGCTTTCGTAGTCTTCTCGCTTCTTTCGGTGTTTCGTACCGGTTTTGTTTCGATCCCGGTTATGACAATGGTTTCAAACTGGTTTTACAGGAAACGGGGAAGGGCAATGGGCATAGCGACAGCCGGACAGGGACTGGGAGGTTTTATTTTATCGCCCTTTTCGGTCTTTCTGATCAGCAATCTGGGCTGGAGGTTTTCCTGGGGTGTAATGGGTTTGCTCACATGGGTGGTAATGATTCCCCCGGCTCTTTTGGTGGCAAAACAAAAACCGGAGGTCATGGGCTTACTTCCCGACGGAGCTACCCCTGAAGCCGGCAGAATATCCCCGGCCGGCAGCGATGCGGAGAAATATACTTCAGGCGAAAACAAAACGGCACTAAAAGATATCTTGAAGATGCCCGCTTTCTGGTTTTTGGCATTACTGCATTCCCTGTATCTGTTCGGCCATCTTTCTCTTTTTCAACACGGATATTCCTTATTTACCGATAAAGGTATCCCGGCGGTAACTGCTGGTACCATGATAGGTATTCTTGGTTTGTTCAGTCTCAGCGGTAAAATAGCGCTTGGTTATTTGTCCGACAGAATAGCGGTTAAACCTGTAATGATAATTGCTCTGCTACTGGCTGCCGCTGCCATTTTGCCTCTTTTCATGGCGGAACAAATTTGGGGAAGCTGGCTGTTTATTGTTTTTTGGGGTTTCTGGGAATGTGGTGTGATTGCACTTCAGCCGCTTCTGGTCGCTAATTGTTTTGACAGGACGATAACAGGCAAGATGCTGGGCATTTTTTCAATATTTTCCGTTCTTCCACAGTTGATAGGCGCACCTTTCATGGGGTACGTGTTCGATAACACCGGGAGCTATGATATTGCTTTGTTTGTATTTATCATATTTTATATTACCAGCGCAGTGCTGGCGTTTTTCATACGTCCTGCCAGAAGACCTGTATTCCTATAGGTTTTTGAAATATTTAAAAAGACAAGCAGAGAAATATACGGGCGTTTTGCTGCTTTCCAGACCTGATGCAGTCATCAGAGTATTCAGACTTTATTCGGACACAGAGTATATTTTTTGGACCAAAGCTTCAGATTTAGCTGAAGATGGATATGCCGTCTATTCTTCGCGCGGAGGGTCGCCGTCGAAGCCGCCTGCCGGATTCAGAAAAATCTTTCCCGGTTTGCCCGGTAATGGAGTCAGCCAATCGGGGCTGCTGTGCGGGAAAAGCAGCCTGGCCTGCCAGTGAATGGCGAAGTCTTCGGCTTTTACGCAGGGATAAAGCCTGTTCATAGCCTCTACCATCTCCAGTCCGTTCCTGGCCGTGTTGTACACCTCTTCGTAGTTGTCAAGATACCTGAGCGACCAATCAATGCAATCCGAATAGGAAAGGGAAGCATTTTCCTGTACCTCTTCCATTATGCGGATTTTGGCTTGATCGCAGTGACCGGGGATCACAATGCGAGCATCAAATTCCCTCAATTGAGCAATTGAGTCACGCCATTTGATTCGCCGCGCAACATTGCTTTCAATCGGCCACAAATGGCAGTCATGGAAGGCAACGTCGGTTGCACAGGCGACTTCGATCGAAGGTATCCAGACCACGGAGTTGTTGGTACTGTCGCCTTCCCAGTTGTCGGTGACCAGTATCTCTTCTCCTTCAAGAAGCAGCCGCGGTTCCGTCAGGGGTGTGGGGATGGTGGTGCTGCTGGGGATGTCGCCGGGTCCAAAGCGGTCGATTGCCCATAACTCTACTTTGTCACTGGAGGTGGAACCTATATCCTTCACCACGCTCGGCAGGGCTACTATCTTTGCCTCCGGGAAGGCGTATTTAAGGACTTGCAGGCCGAAATGGTGATCGGGATGGAAGTGCGAGACATATATATGAGTGAGGTTCATGCGCATGGGGATAATATCAGCTATCATCCGGTAAGTATCGCTGAGGAGCTGGGAAGCGTCGACCAAAATGGCATCCCTTTGTCCGTATATCAGGGTGGAGTTGCTGTTAAAGCCGAGATAGCTGTGAAGAAAGACCCTGAACTTGAGAGACATCTTTGCTCCTCCTTTCTTGCGGGTGGCAACGAGCACTTTGATACTTCATTCCATTTCCCCCACTGCCGTTTGAGATGTTGAATTGACAGGTATATGAGTGTTGACACTACCGGTCCCTTTAAGCTAGGCCACCAGAAGCTTCACCAGTTTTCTGACACTATCCAGTTCTTCCAGATGATCTATCGTATCCAGGATTTTCTGAGCATTTTCCCTGGTAATAGTCTGTGAAAACTCAATATTCGTCCAGAACTTGGCTAACAGCTGATCCCGGGATATGGGATTCCTGGGGTCGCCGCTGGCGGTTTCGGTGAATTTGTCAAATTCACGGCCGTCGGCCATGAATATTTTGATCCTGGCGCTCTCCATGCTCCCTTCCGTCAGCTCCGCCATCTTGATTTTAGCGATCAAGTCGCTGATCAGCGGGTCCCGGATGGCCTGTTCTGTAAAGTGCTCCGGCTGCGAACTTCCCCTGAGCAGTACGCTGGCCACATTATACTGGAGGCTGAAACCGGCGCTGGCGTGAGGGAAGTCACCGATTCTAAACGGCTGACCGAGTACGTCTTTTAAAGCTCCCCGGGATGCATACAGGACGATTTCCTTGATGTCCCTAATTACTATACTGTGATCTTTTTGAAGAGACAGAATGCAATCAATGGCCGCATGGTTAATGCGGCAGCAGGGATATGGTTTGAATGTCCCATCGCTGTAGTATTCATTGCCAAGGTCTTTGATCAGAATCCGGGGGTCGCCGACACCATCTGTAAACAGATTAAAGTAACCGCCGTCAGCCAGCAGAGCGTCCCTGGCTCCTGTCCAGCCTGCTTGTGCCAGTTGAACACAGAATACAGCATCTCTGGCGGATGTTCCCTGTGAAAGCTTGAAACCCGTAGCTGTGTCGAGGATCATTTGCTGGGCGCCTCCAAGGTGGTCCAATATCAGACCAAAGGCGTTTCTCATTTGCACAGAATTCAGTTTCATCAATCTGCCGGCTATGGCTGTTGCCCCAAAAGAGTTGACCTGACCGACGCGGTCACGTCCCCGGCCTGCGCCGGAGCCCTTGCTTGAAAATAGTATTCTGGTTGCCATGTCGTCGCCCACCAGTAGTGCGGTAATCAGTTCTTTCCCACTGATATCAGCCACCTCTCCAATGGTCATGGCTGTGGGAACGGTCGTCCCGCTGATGTGTCCTGCTGTGCTGCGGCCGTCCAGTAGAGGGCTTACAGGTTCAAAATCAAAAGAACGGCAAAGGATACAGTTGACCATTGCGGCGGTCCCAGCGGGTACTTTGTCTCCATGCACCAGAATAGTGGCTTCGGGGCAGCCGCCCCAGTTACGGATAATCTTGAGCAGTTCAGGATTACCAGGGTCATTAGCTCCGCAGACCAGGCAGCCGAGAGAGTCCATAATGCGGTCTTTGGCATGACGTATAGTTTCCTGGGTGAAATTGTCGTATTTTGTAAACAGCACGTTGGAGATCATTTTTTCCAGGATTGTGCCTTCAACGGAATTGTTCATAGATCCTATCCTCCCCTTTTCGTGAAGCTCTATAAGAAAGCAGGGAAAACCGCGAATCAGGAAGATTAGTCCCCGGGATGGTCTTTATTTCCTTTCAGGAACTCCTCCGCAAACCTGATTGCATCACCTGGTGAAATATCGAGCGGTTCCCTGTAGCTCATTTCAACATAGTCTTTTTCAAGTTCTTCAATATAGGTATTGAATTGCGGGTTTTGCTGCCTGACTGAATCGAGCTTATTTTTCAGTTCTTTGATAGCATTATCAAGCTCTTCAAAATTCATGTCCAGATGCAAAATGTGATTGAGCCTGACAAGGACTGCCTTTAATGAGCCCGGGCTGTATCCGAGAGCAATGTTGTACTCGGGATAGTAGGGTACTCTTACAGTAAAGCCAGCCCCATCCATGTTTTTTTTCTTGCAGGCAAACAAAAGCATTTGATTAAAAGTAGCCGGGCCGACACGGTTGGAATACAACATGTTGTATTGATCCATTTCATCTTTCACCCGGGCACTGGTGCAAGTACAGGTCATCACAGGTTCTCTGGTATATGGTATCGTATCCAGGAGTCCTCCGAAGGCAAAAAGCCGGGAAGCTCCGAATTCGCCAGCCAGTCCAACCACGGCGTCAGCAAATTCCTCCCAGTTGAGATTAGGCTCCGTTCCTAAAAAGAGAATAAGGTCGTGGTCCGACAATGGATTTATGGCATAATAGAATTCATTTTTAGGAAGGTTGGATTCAACAATCAGTCCCTCCTGCATCTTGAAAACCGGGCTGATGCTTTGAATTCCCGGTATTTGATAGATGTGATAACGTGAGGTTGGCAACTCAGCGAATTTTACCGCCTTATACTGCTTGATGAAATAGTTAATTCCACCCACTGCCACATCGCCACTGTTGAGCCAGCCGTTCAGGCCGCATATAATAGAAGGATTTCGCAGGTTCGGTCTATCATGAATTATCAGATTTCTTTCCTCACTCACAGCATTATCTCCAACGTCTTTTCAGCCCCATTATAACATATGCCGGTACTTCAGGTATTATGATGGGTATTTCGCTGTCTTCTAGCCCAGGAGTAAAGTAAGGTATAAAGTCAGGTTTTATAATATATAATGGTTATTAAGGCCGGGAAACAATAATAAGTATAACGTATAAGGAGGAGTAATAATGGCAGCCAAATTCGAACTGTACAAGGATGCAAAAGGGGAATTTCGCTGGAGACTGGTAGCGTCTAACGGACAAACCATAGCTACAGGAGGAGAAGGCTACAAGTCCAAAGACAGTGCCAAAAACGGTATAGAATCGGTTAAGAAAAATGCCCCGGAAGCACCAGTTGAAGACAAGACAGCTTAACGGGAGAACGTCACTTATTCCGGTTCTGACAGAAGCCTGCCAGAACTGAAAAGTAACTTAGGGTATTCGTATTTTTAGCTTCCAGCAATGGTAAAACAATTGTGCCGGTGATCCTCAGGCAGAATTATGGCGCTTATTTGACAAAGCCGGGTCACCGGCGATTTTCTATGTGTGGATTGTTTTGCCAGTCTAAAATGAAAACAACGGCATAATAACTGTCACTATGATATAGTTGGAACAGGTAAATTTGTAGCCAGGATAGAGGAGCAAGACCATGGAATTAGTTGATATTTTGACTAAAAACCTGGGGGTAAAGGAAGACCAGGCTAAAGGCGGGGCCGGTTTGCTTTTTAAACAGGCGAAGGAAAAACTCAGCGGTGAAGAATTTTCTAAAATATCAGCAGCGGTGCCAGGTGTGGACAGCCTGATTAGTGCTGTACCATCCGGTGGTGGCGGCGGAATACTGGGGAGTGTGGGGAAACTATTTGCCGGGTCAGGAGGAGACAAAAGTCTGGGCTCCCTGGCGGGACTGGCCGGAGGATTTTCCAAGCTTGGGCTGGACAGCGGGATGATTGCCAAGTTTATCCCTCTGATCCTTTCATTTGTCCAGAGCAAGGGCGGCGATACTGCCAAATCCCTTTTGGAAAAGGTATTTAAGTAGCACCCCGTTTCAGGTCTTGAACTGCACTCTTACCGGGATAGTGATACAATAGACCGGCAGCTTTTAAGTTTGCCGGTCTATTTCAGGACTTAGAATATCAATTAATGGAAAAAGTGAAGGTAGCTGAACCGTGATCGAAACTATGCCAGATTTCTGCACCGGTTTGCCGCTAATGACGCCGGTGCCCGCATTCAGTGCTAAACCTTCAGGCAGGGTCCCCCCTATGATAGACCAGGTAAAAGGCTGCACACGCCCGGACGACCGCAGGGTTGCTTTGTAAGAAACGAGGGCTCTGCCATTGGCGACAGTGGTTGTGGTAATTTTTGGAGCGGCGACGATTTTAATAGAATAGTTTTTAGTGACATACCCACCCAGTGCATCGGTAACCCTGAC
>CAYLVC010000040.1:0-13610 GCA_964387005.1 uncultured Dehalococcoidales bacterium
AACCACATCAGGGAGTATACCTGGATCAAGGCTGGCTTTCTGCTTGATTCGTCCCCTCCTGGTTTCAATCCAGACCCAGTCTCCGTCTTTAATGCCCAGTTTCCCGGCTGTGCCGGGGTGAATTGTCACAAGCGGGTTGGGATGCCTCTCCCTCATTCCGATACCGAGTTGACGGTGCTCGGAATGGAACATGGGCATAAAACGCCCGCCCGTATTGAGGATAAGGGGAAATTCTTTGGCGATATCGGGTGTGCTTACCGGGGATTCCGGTGGTTCCTGGTAATATGGCAGCGGATCTTTCCCCAGCTTTTCCACGACCGTACTATACAACTCAATCTTTCCTGAAGCAGTTGCGAAACCCTCTTCCTCGTATTTTTTATATTTTCTGGTGCCCAGAATATAGCCCGTCTGCGAAAATTCCTGGAAAGTAATGCCGAGGGGTTTTAACCTGTAGGCTATAACTTCTTCGAGCGTTTCCCATGGCCAATCGTTTTTATCCTGGCCTGTGGCCAGAGCCAGGTCCCGGAAAAACGTATAGTCGTCTTTCCTTTCACCCAGCGGGGTGATAGCCCGTTCTCCTCCCCAAACGACATCGGTAAAGTCCTCCTGGGCGGAACACATAGGCCGTTCCAGCCAACTGGCGGCCGGCAAGACATAGTCCGCGAGCTGAGCGGTAGGCGTCATCCAGTATTCCTGCACTACGCTGAGCTCGAGATTCGGGCTTTTTAAAGCCTGATAGAGCCTGGTGATATTGGGACCCCACATCAGTGGATTGGACCCCCAGGTGATGGCAGCCTTGATCGGGTATGGTTTCCCGGTAAGAATCGCATCATATAACATCGGCACGAAGCCGCCGACGCGGTGCATGGTAGCCTGTGAAATATGATGCAGTTTTTGCCAGGGGGTATTGGTCAGTTCATAGCCCGGCCAGCTCATGAGCGGCGCTTTTTCCTGACCTAATTGCAGCTCCCTCATCCTCTCCGGCAACCTTTCCGTAAGCTCCATCTGGGCATCCCGGATGAACATTTTGCCGTTGATGATCGGCCCTACGGACGGTATCAGGTCGCCGCCGTAGATATCGATATTGCCTGTGATAGCCCGGACCGCATTTCTAGCCTGGCTTGCCCTGGCCGAATTGGGGCCGATCTGGTCTGTTGCCAGACCGCGGAAAAGTGCCGCGGGTTTGGTCGTGGCATAAAGCCTGGCCGATGCGATTATCTGTTCGACAGGCAGCCTGGTGATTCGGGACACTCGATCGGGAGGATATTCCCGGGCTCTTTCGGCCAGTTTCTCGAACCCGTTTGTCCACCTGCTGATGAAATCCCTATCCTGGAGGCCTTCGTTTATGATAATGTTTATCCAACCCATGAACAATGCCGCGTCTGTCCCCGGGCGTATCTGTAGATGAATATCAGCTTCCCTGGCAATCCGGGTGAGGACAGGGTCGATGACGATTAACTTCAAAGGCGCCTGCGCCTTTCGTCTTATAATGGATGCCAGCGTGCGCGGTGAAGATTCATGAGGTCTCAGTCCCGAAAGGACAAGGCAATTTGTGTGTGCAATATCGGGGGTCGCCTGCACGGAATCTCCCATCATAGCCTGTTCAGTCGCCAAACAGTTTAGAGTACAAACAACGCCGGGATGAAAGACGTTCTGAGGGTTTTGGAAAAGGTTACAAAAACGGGACCTGGCCCAGATATTCTCCCCACGGTATGTCCCCTCCAAAACAGCCAGGGTCTGCGGCCCGTAACCTGCCTTGAGTTCGTTAAGTTTGGCGGCTATTTCTGCGATGGACTGCTCCCAGGAAATCCTCTGCCATTTGCCTTCTCCGCGTTTACCCATCCTTTTTAGCGGATAATGGAGCTGGTCTGGATGGTAGAGCCATTTGATGGCGTATTTCATCCTCTCACAGTTGAACCCGCGGCTTAACCGGTGTTCCGGATTAGGCTCAATATTAACAACTTTACCGTCTTGAACATGAGCCAGCAATCCACAGCCGGCAATACAGAAAGTGCATCCAACTTTCTTTACAGTTTCTTTTAGCATACCGGCAGCACCTCTCCCAAATTGGTACTAATTCAAACATCCAGATAACTACCTTTCACGAAAATAATTGCCCGGATATTTCGCAAATACCAAAGTAAAATGAAGTCTTTCGGGTTATGGTTATTCTACACCCAGTTTTGCTTCAAGACAATAGCTGAAAAGGGATTACTTTTTTAGCCGGCAGGCATTATTTCATCGGATCAACCTTTTTGGGAAAATACTTGCTGATATTTGCCATCGTCCGGTGCATGGTATAAAATTTTCTTGATTTCTCTTTTCTCCACCCAGCCGCCAGATGCTTCGTCCCGATATGAGGTGAGGGAAATACCGGGATTCCAGCATGACATGTTTTTAAGAGTCCGAAGGAAACGCCGGTGTGTCATGTCAGGTTACCAGGTTATGGAAATGAATTTGATCTCGTTCAAAGGAGCTCAGTATGAATAATGAAAGCGTAAAACTGGAACTACTCGATCCGCGCGGTGAGATCGAGGTTGTCCGAAAATATCCTTTGGCAAAACGGTTGTCCGACCTTGCGGGTAAAAGAATCGCCCTTATTCATAATCAGAAAGCAGGTTCTATCGCCTTTTTGGAAGAAATTGAGATATTACTAAAGGAAAAATACCCCAACGCCAGCTTTCTCAAACAATTTACTACCACCATCAACCTGGCCAGGGAGCCGGAGTTTTATGACGATGTCTCTAAAAACGCTGACGTCTTTATTTTCAGCGCCGGCGATTGCAGTACCTGCACATACTGGGGTGCGTATCATACGGCCGAGCTGGAAAAAAGAGGCGTTCCCGGGGTTTATTATGTATCTTCGAATTTCTCCATGGACGCGCGCTCTGCCGCCGCCGACTTTGGTGTGCCGTCCGCACGCATCCTGACTCTCCCGGCGGATAAATGGCATGCCCTTCAAAGCGATCCATCCGGGCTGCGGCCCCTGGCAACGCAAAATCTTAACGGTACCATCGACCTGTTGACCCGTCCTCTGACGTTTGAAGAGGCCAATCCTGCCCAGGAGGTCGCAGAGCCGGTAAAAGAAGTCGATTTTAATGTCACTGCCGCCTCCTATCCGGAAGCGTATGAAAAATTTAACGATCTCTTCCTGGAAAACCACATGGGTGACGGTCTGCCCCTGGTGCCTCCATCAGCCGAACGGCTGGAATGGATGCTGAAAGGCACCGGACGCTCTCCCGATGAAAGGCTAGGGAAATGCCCTCTCAAGATGGGTGTCGCCACCATCCGGAAAATTGCCCTTAACGCTGTGATGGCAGGTGCGAAGCCCGAGTATCTGCCCGTAATAATCGGCGCTATGGACAGCTTCATATCTGAAAGCGGACAGGGCAAAGAGGGTGAACTCCTCTTCCATACCCTGGGCTCGTCCGGAGCTTTCAACCTGGTGATCATGGTCAACGGCCCGATCGCCAAAGAAATCAACATGAACAGCGGGCTGGGCCTTTTCGGACATGGCTGGCGTTCCAACAATACCATCGGGCGAGCAGTCAGATTAAGCACCATCAACATCGGCCACTGCTGGCCCAGGATTAACGATATGGCGCTGACCGGGCGTCCCTCAGCCCATACCTGGTTCACCTTTGCTGAAAATGAAGATATGAGCAAGTGGGAACCGTATCATGTCACCAGAGGATTCAATAAAGAGGACAGCACGGTCACTGTAGCCAAGGTCAATTCCACCTACTCCACCTTTGGAGGCATGGCGGCCGGGCTGCTGAAGGCCGAGGCTATCCTGGAACAGATTGCGGGACGCCTTGGGAAAATGGGCGGAGCGTTTATTGTCCTTAACCCGGACGTACAGCGGGAGATGATCAAGAAAGGCTTTGACAGGAAAGGCGTCCAGGACTGGCTTTGCGCCAAAACAGGCATGCCTGCCAAAAACATCCAGGTGGCGGTTGCCGGAGGTGTGCCGGGCTATACTGTGTTGTGGAATATGCTGAATATCAACGCCCTGGTAACAAAAATAATCCACGGGGCGGTCATGACTCAGGCGGGACGCTAGGACTTTATAAGAAAAACAAAGGGGGAGGACCCATGATCCGCCCCCTTTCTTATTTCATTGATTTGTCGTTTGTTAAACGAAAAAAGCGACGCTTCAGCTATTTTTAGCTTCACCTGCCTGGGCGTTTATCCACCTGTATCCCAGGTTTACCAGGGCTTTTTCCCGGTATTTCCTCCATATTGCCATCATGGGCACGGCGTCTTCCGGAAGGCCGGCTTCGGTAAAGTAGACGATTTTCTTGATTTTGGGGTCTTTGTTCTCATCCAGTGTCAGATGGTAATGAGCGCTGGCCTGTTTGGCCGGCCAGACTTTCCCGGATGAATCATCGTTAAACTGAAGCTGGAACTGCACGACGATTACCAGTCGATTCAGATCGACGATATACTCGCGGGGGGTAAGCTCTTCATGCAGGCCGGGATGAACCATGGTCATCAACAGCTCTTCCCGGGATGAAGGGCGTTCGGCTCCTGCCATATTATACGCCCAGAATTCCAGGTCAGCAGTAAAATACCGCTGCATATTGGGAACGGTTTCCAGCGGCCCGGAATTACGGTTGAATGCCCGGAAATACTCGTCAAACCAGCTAGTGATGTTATCATAGGTGATCTCCAAAGCTGTTCCTCCTTATACAATCCGCGTTATTGTCAAAAGTATGCGATAATTTAAAAAGAAATGCAAGTAACCGGAAAACGGTCTGATTGTTCCGTCAGCTCATTTCTCCAGCCCAAAATGCCACAGGATAGATGTTGATAACACGGTGCTCACTGGATATTGATTGAACTACCGGACAGGGGATATAATCAGATATGTCCACTTAGTGTCAGATATCATCGTCCACCGGCTGCTGTCTTCACACTAACTCTGACAACCAGGCAAGTACTAACGTCCTTCCTGAGATCAATTATGTAGAATAAAGGAGCAAGATCACTTGTTACACTTGAAAACTGCGTTAAGTATTTTGCTGGCAGGATTGGTATTCGCTATATGTGCCTGTTCTCCGGCTTCAACACCGGATATTCCCGCCCATAGTTGGAAAATGAGTGTTGTGACCAGCGAGGATTCTTCATGGACGAAGGGAGCGCATATATTCGCTGACCTGGTTAAAAAAAGAAGCGGCGGCCAGATACAAATAACGGTGTATCCCAACAGCCAGCTGGCCGGGGGAAACCAGCTAAAAGAGCTAACAATGCTGCAAGATGGCAGTATCGATTTTACGTATCATTCCAATCTTCTTTACACTAACCTTGACCAGTCATTTTCGGCTATCTCCATGCCGTGGCTGCTTACGGACTATTCCCACGCAGATAAGGCTCTATCCAGTCCTGCTGCCGAACAACACCTGAAGTCGCTGGAATCCCTGGGTATCGTCGGCCTTGCCTATGGTGAAAACGGTTTCCGCCAGTTGACCAACAACAAACTCGTTGTCGATGGGCCGGAGGACCTGCAAGGCCTGAAAATCCGAATCCCGGACGTCGATCTTTACAAATCGGTTTTCGAAGCCCTGGGGTCTGTCCCGGTATCCATGAACTTTGGAGAGGTTTACGATGCCCTTAAGCAGGGACAAATCGACGGTCAGGAGAATCCCGTAGACATTATTGTGTCCTCCAGGCTCTACGAGGTACAGAAGTACATCACAATCTGGAATTATTCCTATGACGCCGTTATCCTGGGAATGAACAAGAAAGACTGGGATAGCCTGCCCGTTAACGCTCAATCCATCATTCAGACTGCCGCCGGCATAGCCTCCAAAGAACAGATACGGATGTCACGCGAAGCCGCCATATACAATTTGGGCCTGCTGCGCGAAAAAGGCATGGTTATTACCGAACTGACGTCCGACCAGGTCAAAGCATTCCGTGCAGCCACGGACTCTGTATACGAGGAATGGTCAGGCAAGATCGGGCCAATCATAAAGTAACCCTGTATTTACCCGGACTTGATTTTGTATATTCAATACTGCAAAGAGCAGTGTTGAATATGCGGGTTATTTTTCCACGATCAACTCCAGGAAAGCATCCACTATCAAATTCCCGTTCTTACCGAATTCCTTTATTTCTTCCGCTGTAATATCATCGATATGGATGCCGGCAATAACACAGACCGGTCTTCGCAGAGACTTGCAGATACTGTAAGCTGCTGCCTGTGCCACGGAATCATCCTTGTGACCCAACCGCGTTACTACTGAAACCGAAGCCCTGCCGTGAACACTATCCCATTCGGCCAGGGAAACCGCGCCGATATGAGCCTTCTCATTGAAGATCAGTACCACCAGATCATCACCCATAAGATTGGCTTCGAGACTGATCCGCGTCCTGCCGCTGCCCTGCTCCAGCCTGTATTCCGCCATTTTCCCTCTTTTCTATTCTATGCCGTATTCTGCCCAGCGTCTTTCTATCAACCTGCCAAGATCGTCACTGACCTTGACTTCGGGCGCATGAACGCTGTTGTTCCATTCAGGCCGGCGGACGAAGTCCGGCGTCATCGGCCAGGTAGCATCCATGATCATTTTATCCGTCGCTCCCAGCCATTCGAAAGGCACAGAAGGATCCAACCTGGACCCGCTTTCATTGCGGGTAATGTGCACCTGGCGGGAAGCCTGCATGCGGGTGTTGATGGCCCACAATACATCGTCCGGATCGAAGACGTCCACATCATGGTCCACCACGATGATATGCTTGAGTATTTTGCCGCCCTTGCTGCTCAATAGAAAACGCCCGGCATCCAGGCCGTGACTCATGTACTCTTTTTTTACGGCAATGATCGCGCAGAAATCAGGATCGCCCCCGGCCGGGCAATTTACCGCCGTTACGCCGGGAAACCCGGCGTTTTTGTACATCAGCATGGCCTGGGAAGCGATAGCCATCGAAAGGCAGCGGTGGTCCTCCGTAACCGGTTTGCCCAGGACGCTGCCGCGAAATATAGGGTTGTTGCGGTGAGTTATACACTTCACCCGGACTACCGGCAGGGGACGTTTTCCTCCCCCGTAAAAACCGGTGTGTTCGGCGAAAGGTCCCTCCAGACGCAGCTCGGAGGGTGGTATTTCGCCCTCTATCACGATCTCGGCATTGGCCGGTATTTCCAGGTCAACCGTCTCACCTTTTACCACCTCCAGCGGCTTACCGCGCAGGGCCCCGGCCATCTCCCATTCGTTGATCCCCGCGGCGAACGGCGTCATTGCCACCAGAGGACAGACCGGATCGTTGCCGATCGCTATGGCCACCGGCATGGGCTTGTTGATTTTTTGATACTTGCTGTACATCATGGCAACATGCTGAAAGGGCGAGAACTGGATGCCCAGTAAATCGGGCTCATGCACCATCACCCTGTACATACCAACGTTGGTCCAGTCGTCTTCAAGGTCCCTGGAAATAACCTGGTGCCAGGTACCGATATAGCGCCCGCCGTCCATCTCCGTCCACCAGGGAACAGGAAACTTCAAAACGTTTACATCCTTGCCCGTGAGTATGTTTTCCTTACAGGGTCCGGTCTTGACCAGTACCGGCTTGACCGGCTTTTCATATCTTCGAACTGCTTCTGACATTACGGCTGCTTCACTAGCAGATGGGTCCAGACCCAGGGCTATTGCCAGCCTCTTGACAGTCAATAACCCACCTGTGAAAACGGGAGTTTTATAGTCTTTTACATTTTCAAAAAGCAGGGAGGGTTTAGCTTTTGTCCTTAAGGCCTTTAGGGCTATTCCTCCCAGTTCGTATTTCCAATCAACTTCAACCTTAACCCTGACCAGTTCGCCTTCCTGCTCAAGTCTGTCGATAAAAGATCTCAAATCATAAATAGAACTATTCATATACCGCCTCGATCGTTAATATCTTGTGTCATTTAGAGCTATAATATACCGCCGGGCGTATTCAAGACAAATATTTCACCATTTATTCTCAATAAATGCCTTTTTCCCCCGGTTTTGATAGAATAAAAAGGTAATTATCCGTTTTCAGATAACCCTTCCGTGTTGTTGCCTTAACCTGCTTAACGCAACAGCCGGATGAAAAAAGGATCATGTTATGGGATTATTCAGTAAATCCTGCCCGTTAGAGCGATCACATATTGCAATATATGGGATGCATTCACCCCGAAAATGGAAACAAGAGGACTGCCGGATATGTGAATACTACCAGAATAACAAATGTGTATACAAACAGGCTATTGTTAAAGTAAAGTCTTCCAGCAAACGAGGATATCCGGCACTGGTTAAGAAATCTATGATGGACAAACCAACCGATATGCGTGAACAATCTGAAAAACAGGCAGTTCTTAAAGCTGGGTTTAGTCCTGAGGAGCAAATTGCCTACTGGTCTGTTTCCAGGGATTTTGACCGGTTGTGGAATGAGTCTTCTGAAGATAAAAAACAGGATATTCTGGACTCTATCGGCCAGTGGAAGGTCTACCTTGAAGGAGGCTGCGGGCCTGAACAGGCCATGGTAAAAGTCAGAGAATGGTTCCTTCAGCGAGAAGAATTCCGTAGACAGTAAAACAATGTTAATGGCTGGCAATAATTTTTTACCCGGGAAAGTAGAAATATTATGTACCGGACTTTACTGATGGAGGTAGATATATGCGCATCAATCCTGACCTGAAAGGGATCCCAGTCAAATGGACCAACATTATCCCGAACCTGGGTTTTTACCTACCTCCCGTAATGTCCGCCTCCGGATATGATCTCACATATCATAACCTGGAGCCTTTCTCTCCCCCACAAATTATTGACCAGGAACTCGATAGAGAATCCCGTGAAGTGTCCATCCCGAAGGAAATAATTGACTTATATGCAACATGGAGGCCAACACCTCTCCAGCGAGCCGACAGGTTCGAGCGAGTATTAGGTACACCAGCACAAATCTATTTTAAGTATGAAGGTTCCAGTCCTTCCGGCGGACATGAGATGAATACAGCCATTCCACAGGCTTTTTTTGCTTCCAGAGACAAAAACACCAGATGTATTATTAGTGCCACCGGTAATGGAGAATGGGGATCATCCCTGGCTATTGCCTGCAACTATTTTGGACTTAAGTGTAAAATATTTATGGTCCGTTCCAGCTATGAAAAGAAGGCTTACGGACGTTATATCATGGAAATACTGGGAGCAGAAGTCTTACCCAGCCCGAGCGATCAGACCAAAACAGGAAAGAAAGCCCTGGAACAAAACCCTGGCTCATCCGGAAGTATTGGGCTGGCTTTAAGTGAAGCCTTTGAAGCAGCAGGAACAAGTGACGACACCCTGTTTGCCTGGGGCTCGGTCATGAACCATGTTCTTTTGCATCAGACCGTAGTTGGGCTTGAAGCTCAATCCCAGCTCCGCAGAGAGGGAATCACCCCGGATATTATTATCAGCGCCGTGGGTGGAGGAAGCAGCTTCGGAGGTCTGGTTTTTCCTTTTTATTCCAACAGTGATCGTAAGATCAGAATGATAGCAGTGGAAACAGCCGGCGCACCCAGTCTGTCCAAAGGCCGTTATGCCTATGATTATGCCGATGCGGAGGGTTTTGCACCCGTACTAAAAATGTATACACTAGGACATGGCTTCATGCCGCGGGGAATCAGTGCCGGAGATATGCGATATCACGGAATGTCGCCAATAATCAGCGCCTTATACCGTGAAAACAGGATAGAAGCCCGGGCATACGATCAGCATGAGGCTTTTGAATCTGCACTAGCCTTTACCCGTTCGGAAGGCCTGGTACCCTCTCCCCAATCAGCCTACACGATAAAAGCAGTGATGGACGAAGCCCTAATCTGTAAAATGAAAAACGAAAAGAAAAGCATTTTATTTTCTCTGGACGCTAACAGCAATCTTGACCTGGAGTCATTCAAGCTTTTTGTTGACGGGGCAATTGAGAACCGTCCGTTGAAAGAAATCGACGTTCAGGACGCGCTGACCAGACTCCCTTTGATGCCAGAACATTGAATTAATTGTTTGTTTTGAAGATTTCTACGGCCAGCGGGGGAATAGTAAGATTTAATGAATACGGCTGACCGTGAAATGAAATGGTAGATGCTTCAATGCCTCCCAGGTTGCCTTGCCCGCTTCCACCATATTCTCTGGCATCACTATTGAGAATTTCCTTCCAAAAACCTTTATGGGGAACTCCAATACGGTAGCCAAAATGAGTAACCGGGGTAAAATTACAGAACACCAGCAAAATATCATTCTCTTCACGTCCGCGGCGAACGAAGCTTATTATGCTGTGATCAATATCATTACAGTCGATCCATCCAAATCCATCTGGATCATAATCCAGCAAATAGAGAGCCGGGCTACTGCGGTATACCCGGTTCAAATCTTCAACCCATCTTGTAATACCGTTGTTCGCAAGGTTATTCAGGAGATGCCAGTCCAGGCTTTGATCATGGTCCCATTCTCTAACTTGCCCAATCTCTCCGCCCATAAAAAGTAGTTTTTTCCCGGGTTGAGTATACATATAACCCAACAATAACCTTAAAGCGGCAAATTTCTGCCATTCATCCCCGGGCATCTTACCCAGCAGGGAACCTTTGCCGTGCACGACCTCATCATGGGAAAGGGGCAGGACAAATTTTTCAGAACTGGCATACACACTGCGGAATGTCAGACTATTATGGTGGTATTTGCGGTGAACAGGGTCCAGCGTCATATAATCCAGCGTATCGTGCATCCAACCCAGATCCCATTTGAAACCGAAACCCAGCCCTCCATCATAAACGGGTCGCGATACTCCAGGCCAGGAAGTAGATTCTTCGGCGACAGTGAAAATACCTGGTTTCTCCTTATATAACACTTCGTTTAACCGTTGCAGGAAAAATACTGCGTCAAGGTTTTCACGGCCACCGAATTTATTAGGTATCCATTCACCTTTTTTTCTGGAATAGTCAAGGTACAGCATAGAAGCCACGCCATCCACTCTCAATCCGTCAACATGATATTTGTCCATCCAGAAATAGGCGCTGCTCAATAAAAATGAGCGTACTTCGTTTCTACCGTAATTAAAAATGAAGCTGTTCCAGTCCGGATGAACACCGTTTCGAGGGTCTTCATGTTCATAAAGGTGAGTCCCATCAAAATAACCAGGGCCGTGCTCGTCACGCGGAAAATGAGAAGGTACCCAGTCCAGAATAACTCCGATACCGTTTTGATGTAGCTCGTCTATTAGCGACATAAAATCCTGGGGAGTGCCAAAACGGCTAGTTGGAGCGAAATAGCCGGTAGTCTGATATCCCCATGAACCGTAGAAAGGGTGCTCCATAATTGGTAAAAATTCCACATGGGTAAAACCCATTCGCCTGATGTATTCTACCAGGAGAGGCGTAACTTCCCGATAGTTCAGTTGCCGGTTGTTTTCTTCTGTTTTTCTTCTCCATGAACCCAGGTGAACTTCATAAATCGAAATGGGACTTTCAAGCATGTTTTGGGATCTCGCTGCCCGCATCCATCTGCTGTCTTTCCATTCATACCCCATATCCCAGATGACAGATGCCCTGGCTGGCGGGATTTCGTAATAAAATGCAACTGGATCAGCTTTATCCACCCTGTAAGTTGCATTCCTTGATATGATGTGATATTTATAGATGCAGCCTTTTCCAATATCCGGAACAAAGCCCTCCCAGACACCAGACTTGCCCCGGGGAGAAAGCAGAGTGGCTGTTTTGTTCCAGTTGTTAAAATCGCCTATAACTGACACCTGAAGGGCATTGGGCGCCCAAACGGCAAAGAAAGTGCCGTTTTTATTATCTAGTGTTATGGGATGTGCTCCCATTTTTTCGTAAATACGGTAATGAGAACCTTCGTTGAAAAGAAAAAGGTCAACATCAGTCAATAGTGAGGAATAGTGATCATACTTCTTTCCGTTTTTTCCATCCATAACAGTAGTAATATAAACGGATTGACCTTAGTATGCAAATACTAGCGCTCAGGTCTCTCAAAATAAAACCTGAGCGCCGGTAAGGAACAACCATTAAAGAGAGGATGTTTATTATGGCTGCCTGCTGGACCTGATCTGCTTTCTGATAAGGATAAAGGCTCCCAGACCTGCTATGCCCGTCCCAAATAACATGCCGGCTCCCATATCGGGCAGAGGAACTCCATTCTGCGGTTTTATTACAATACAAGTTGCGATAGCACTAACAATCTCTCCTTCGCACTTGCTATCCTTAAAGCTGGCTGTAACCATTGCAGTATTCTCCACTTCAAAAGCACCGTCAGCAACCACAAAGGTACCCGTAGCCAGGCAGGATTCGCCCGGCTTAAGAGTTCCGTTAAAACCTGCTTCCCAGGCTATAAATTCAATTTTCTTGTCTTCCAGGGCTATATGTTCCAGAATATTTGCACCTGTGTTAGTAATAGTAAACTGATAATCGATGGTATCATCGGTTATCCTCCATATACCGGCCTTCTCCAATCTTACAGGAGGAAGGTATACGGTACAGGTAGCTTGCTGGCTCATATTCTCGTTGTTTTTCTGGTTTGTTGCCTTTACTGTTGCTATGTTTTCGATCTTGTTGTAATCACCGGATTTAACTTCATAAGATGCGGTGTACTTAACTTTTGTGTTTTTCTCTATTTTCAGGTTGTCGGATAAATCCACAATGGTACCCAGTTTGTCATCCTCCAGTGTAACTTCAACCAGATCTCCACTGGTCTTGTTTTCAATGGTATAGGTATAATTTATAACCCAGGGTATTGCCGAAATATCAAGGATTCCGGTTTTGGTTAACCTGACGGTGGGCTTTTTATCCACAGTATCAGCAAATAAAGTATGTGCACCAAGTACAAAAACCAGAGAGACCAGCATGATCAGAGAAAAGATAGCGGCTATTCTTTTCATTCGATACTCCTTGAAGTTACGAGCGTTTTGTTGTATGGCTATATCGATATTATCTATTTTCAATTGTGACAATACTAAAATCAGCAAGCACTAATGCAGGCTTCACTGCTTACTTTCAGTGACCCACCTGACCATCTGCTGGTGGCATATCACCATCAAAAAATGCAATCATCTCGTTTCCAACCACTCAATCATAAGTCATGCAGGTAAATAAGATGTAAATTGATTGAGCTAAAACGGGGAAAAAGAGTAAATAGATAGTTAAAAATAAGTAAATATATTATCACAAATAAAGAATCATTTATGCGTGTTTTTGATATGTCATTGCATTCAATCGGGAAAAAGTAGTTCTGAAATGCTATATTTATGATAGAAACCCTCAATAATTTTTCCATGTTTTAAAACCACACAGCACTTTATTTAATCTGGTCGGTTGATCTTTTCACCAGCTTTTTAAACCGTTGTAGAATAAACTGTTAGCATATCCTAAACCCCGGTGATATACTTGGGTGAGGACGAAAACAGTATTTCTGGTGATTGTAACTCATTATGATCAATACCGGATTCAGTCAATCCAACAATAATGATATGAGTTCTGTGAACAGGTACACCATGGTTGTATCCGCATTCCTCGTTATGGCGATTTCATGGGGACTATATAGCGTTTTTGGTGTCTTCTTCTCTCCACTTCTTGAAGAATTTGGCTGGGCCAGAGCCACGACAGCAGGCGCATT